>RSAS01000492.1:0-4432 GCA_003934145.1 Candidatus Viridilinea halotolerans
ACGTGGGAGAGGCGATGCCCTGAGCTTGCCGAAGGGGGGCAGGGGGTGAGGGCCACTAGGTGGTATCCCCATCACCTATCCGTGACGTATTGTACCGCGATTGCGGGTCGTTGTTCGCGTTTCGTAAAACGGGAAAGATGGTAAAGTAGAGCCTTATCCCGCTTTGCGAAGGAGACCCTCATCATGCCCGCATCGGCTGCTGCCGCCCATCCCAGATTGGTCGCTATAATCCCTTGGGTCTTTGTGTTGCTCTGGAGTACCGGATTCATTGGCGCACGCTTAGGCTTGCCCTACATTGAGCCCTTTACCTTCCTGGGTATCCGCTTTGTGATTGTCTCGACGCTGCTCGCGGGACTGGCGCTGTTGCTGCGCAGCCCTTGGCCGCGCAGTTGGCGCGCCTTGGGCCACATTGCGGTGGCGGGACTCCTGCTGCATGGCGGCTACCTCGGTGGCGTCTTCATAGCTATTGATAATGGCATGCCCGCCGGCATCAGTGCGCTCATCGTCAGCCTGCAACCCATTCTCACCGCCGTGATTGCCCAACCGCTCCTCGGCGAGCGCGTGGCCGGGCGTCAGTGGGTTGGCTTGCTGCTGGGGCTGCTTGGCGTCGGCATGGTCGTCGGCGAAAAGATCCTGCTCGTCTCTGGTGTGCCCCTGATTGCGCCAATCAGCATGGTCGGCATCACCGTGGCGCTCTTCAGCACCACCCTTGGCACCATCTACCAGAAGCGCTTTGGCGGGCGCATGCCGCTGATCAGCGGCACGGCGCTGCAATATGTGGCTGCCGGTATCTTTATGATCCCCCTCGCGCTGCTGGTCGAAACCGGCACGATCATGTGGACACCGGAACTGCTCTTTGCGCTCGTTTGGCTAGTACTGGTGCTCTCGATTGGCGCGATTCTGCTGCTGATGCTGCTGCTGCGCCTCAACTCAACCGCCCGCGTTGCCAGCCTCTTCTACCTCGTGCCCCCCTCAACAGCGCTGCAAGCCTACTTCATCTTTGGCGAAGCCCTTGGCCCCCTGGCACTGGCCGGGATGGTGGTCGCCTCGCTGGGCGTGGCGCTGGTGGTGGTGCAGTAGAAGTATCGCTGTAAATTCATCGTCTGTAACACTATCGTAATGACGATTAGGTATTCTCACATACAGGTACAAGAGCCTTTGTGTAATGGAGAATACCCCATGTCATCCGATTCGCGCAAAACTAACAGAACCGCTTCGCGTGCCAAGTCCAGTACACCAAGTAGTAGCAAGAGTAGCAGTTCGCGGAGCAGTAGCTCACGAAGCTCTAGTGGTAGCACGCCAAGTAGCGGCGGGTGGAGCGGCAAGAGTAGCGCACGAAGCAGTAGCAGTAGCACGCCAAGTAGCGGCGGGTGGAGCGGCAAGAGTAGCGCGCCTAGGAGCAGTCAGGGAGGGTGGAGCTTCACGGGTGGCGGCAAGAGCAGTGCGCGCAGCAGCAGTTCCAGCCCAAGCTATGCGCCACCCGGCAGCAGTGCGCGTGATCGGCCTAGTTCTGGCTCGCATTGGGGCAACCGCGACCAAGGGCATCAGCACCATACTACCCACTCTTGGTCGCGAACCCACTACCACCATCACGACTACCACCGTGACGGCTATCACCACCCTTATGAAACGCAAGAGGTGCCTAACTGGCTTTGGATTGCTTTCTTCGTAGCGTTGGGTGTTCTTGCCCTTCTCATTGTCTTTATGCTTCTTAGCCAGATCTCTGCAAATAGACCTGATCCTTCCGAAGCCCTTCGGATGATAGGGGGGGGCCTTGTCTTAGGGCGTGACTGGAATCTGTAAGGCGATGCCCTACACCCCTTCGCACTGATGAAGAATGCGAGGGAACCAGGTTCCCTCGCACACCCTACCTGTACAATTATAGCACAAAAGGGCGACAAGGCGATGCGCTCTTTTGCGGCAATAGAGACTAAATCCGCATCACCACCGCGTCGCCCACGGCGGCGGTCGTGGCGACCGCCTGATCGCCACGCGCCAGATCGCCCGTGATGCAGCCTGCCTCGAGTGTTGCACTCACCGCCGCTTCGACGGCGCGCGCCGCCGCTTCGTGCTGCAACGAGTGGCGCAGCAGCATCGCGCAACTCAGGATGGTGGCAAAGGGGTTGGCCTTGCCCTGCCCGGCAATGTCAGGGGCCGAGCCATGGATCGGCTCATAGAGGCCCTTGTGGCCCTCACCCAGGCTGGCCGAAGGGAGCATGCCCATCGAACCGGCGAGCATACTCGTCTCGTCGGTGAGAATGTCGCCAAACATGTTTTCGGTGACAATCACGTCAAAGTCGCTCGGCTTGCGCAGCAAATGCATCGCACAAGCATCCACCAGCATCCAATCGTAGCTCAGGTCGCTAAACTCTTCCTGCATCAAGCGCGTGGTGACGCTGCGCCAGAGGCGGCTCGTCTCAAGCACATTGGCCTTATCTACGAGGGTGAGTTTGCCGTGGCGCGTGCGCGCAAGGCTGGCGGCAACGCGCACCACGCGCACAATTTCGGCCTCGGTATAGAGACAGAGATCACTCGCCCATTCGCCTGCCGCGTCACGTTCGCGCCGCTTCTCGCCAAAATAGATGCCGCCCGTCAATTCACGCACCACCAGCAGATCCACCCCCTCCAGCCGCTCCGGGCGCAGCGGCGAGGCATCTACCAAGAGTGGGTGGATCGTCACCGGGCGCAGATTGGCAAAGAGGCCCAAGGTCTTGCGAATCGCCAACAGCCCCTGTTCGGGGCGCACCTTGGCCGTCGGGTCGTCCCACTTGGGGCCACCCACCGCCCCTAGCAACACCGCATCGGCGGACTGGCAGAGCGCGACCGTCGCGGGCGGCAACGGCTCTCCTGTCTGATCAATGGCAATGCCGCCAATCAACCCCTCTTCCAACGTGAGATCGAGGGCGAAGCGGCGGGCGACCGCATGCAACACCTTCACCCCCTCCGCCACCACCTCCGGCCCAATGCCATCCCCAGGCAAAACTGCAATCGTGAAACCCATGATTCTTTCCTAACAAAACCTTGCGCCGTTGCGCCGTTGCGTCAAAAAAACCTCTCAATTCCGGCGAAGGTTTAAGGACGGACAGAACATTCGCTTCGCAAGCCACGGATAGATGATGGGGATGCCGCTGATGGCCCTCACCCCCCTACCCCCTCTCCCGCTTGCGGGAGAGGGGGCGAAGCCAACGAGATTTTTGGCGTTGCAATGCGGTTCTTACGCGGTGACGTACACATTTTCCGTCCGCCCTTAAACCCTCCGGCGGGGGTTCGGGGGCATGGCCCCCGAAGAATCCCCCTTCCGGCGGGGTTTGGGGGCATGGCCCCGCAGCATTAACTCTACAAAATCTGACTCAAGAAGAGCTTCGTCCGCTCATGGTTCGGGTTGGTAAAGAACTCCTCCGGCGTATTCTCCTCGACAATCGTACCGCGATCCATAAAGACGACGCGGTCGGCCACTTCGCGCGCAAAACCCATCTCGTGGGTCACACAGAGCATGGTAATGCCACCGCGTGCCAGGGTCTTCATTACGTCAAGCACTTCCTTGACCATCTCAGGGTCGAGGGCCGAAGTGGGCTCATCAAAGAGCATAATACGCGGCTCCATCGCCAGGGCGCGCGCAATGGCGACACGCTGCTGCTGGCCGCCCGAAAGTTGGCCGGGGTACTTGAGCGCCTGCTCGACGATGCCCACCCGTTCGAGCAACTCCATGCCCTTCGCCTCGCTCTCTTTGCGCGTCTTTTTGCGCACCCAGAGTGGTGCCAGCGTCACATTCTGCAAAACCGTCAGGTGAGGGAAGAGGTTAAACTGCTGAAAAACCATACCCACTTCGCGGCGAATCGTATCGATGTTGCGAATATCGTTGGTCATTTCAATACCATCAACGAAGATACGTCCCTCTTGATGCTCCTCCAAGCGATTGATCGTGCGGATGAAGGTACTCTTGCCCGACCCGGAAGGGCCGCAGATGACCACCACCTCGCCCTTTTTGACGCGCATGGAGACATCTTTGAGCGCTTGAAATTCACCGAACCATTTATTGACGCCTTCGCAGACGATGATGTCTTCTGTTAGTTCTTTGTTCATGGTTTTGCCTTGGTTTGTTTTTGTTCTTGGAGGGGAAGGGGATGTTGCGGGGGCCAGGCCCCCGCGCCCCCGTCCGGCAGGAGGATCTTTTGGGGGCCATGCCCCCAAGCCCCCAGCGGGATTGAACGGGGGCCAGGCCCCCAAGCCCCGTCCGGCAGGAGGATCTTTTGGGGGCCATGCCCCCAAACCCCCAGCGGGGTTGATCGGGGGCTGCGCCCCCGCGCCCCCGTCCGGCAGGGGGAATTTCTTGGGGGCCATGCCCCCAAGCCCCCAGCGAGATTGAACGGGGGCCTGGCCCCCAAGCCCCCAGCGGGATTGAACGGGGGCCTAGCCCCCGCGCCCCCGTCCG
>RSAS01000492.1:4532-8313 GCA_003934145.1 Candidatus Viridilinea halotolerans
CCTAGCCCCCGCGCCCCCGTCCGGCAGGAGGATCTTTTGGGGGCCATGCCCCCAAGCCCCCAGCGGGATTGAACGGGGGCCTAGCCCCCGCGCCCCCGTCCGGCAGGAGGATCTTTTGGGGGCCATGCCCCCAAACCCCCAGCGGGTTTCTTGCGGGGGCCATGCTCCCAAGCCCCCAGCGGGATTGAACGGGGGCTACGCCCCCAATCCCCCAGTGGGATCTTTTGGGGGCCAGGCCCCCAAGCCCCCAGCGGGATTGAACGGGGGCCTAGCCCCCGCGCCCCGTCCGGCAGGGAATCTTTTGGGGGCCAGGCCCCCGCGCACCCGTCCGGCAGGGGATCTTTTGGGGGCCATGCCCCCAAGCCCCCAGCGGGATTGAACGGGGGCCTAGCCCCCGCGCCCCCGTCCGGCAGGAGGATCTTTTGGGGGCCAGGCCCCCAAGCCCCGTCCGGCAGGGAATCTTTTGGGGGCCAGGCCCCCGCGCCCCCGTCCGGCAGGGAATCTTTTGGGGGCCAGGCCCCCAAACCCCCAGCGGGATTGAACGGGGGCCTAGCCCCCAAGCCCCGTCCGGCAGGGGATCTTTTGGGGGCCATGCCCCCAAACCCCCAGCGGGTTTCTTGCGGGGGCCATGCTCCCAAGCCCCCAGCGGGATTGAACGGGGGCCTAGCCCCCAAGCCCCCAGTGGGATCTTTTGGGGGCCAGGCCCCCAAGCCCCCAGCGGGATTGAGCGGGGGCCTAGCCCCCAAGCCCCCAGCGGGATTGAGCGGGGGCCTAGCCCCCGCAGCATCCCGCTGGGGGGCCACGGCTTCGCGCCGCACAGGCCGCTAAGGGTGCGCGAGGGAACCAGGTTCCCTCGCGCACCCTTAGCGGCCAACATTCAAATTACTCTCAATGCGCCGCGCCGTGCGCGACATGGTGAAACTGAAGATCCAGTAGATGCCGGCGACGACGAAGAAGGTTTCGCGCCAGACGCCACCCGGAATGCCGAACCACGCCGGTTGGGTGTTAATCGCCTGCGCCGCGCCGAGTAGGTCGGTGAGACCGATGATCACCACGAGCGAGGTATCTTTGAAGAGGGCGATGAATTGGCCAACCAAGACGGGAATGACCGCCCGCAACGCTTGGGGCAGCGTAATCAGCAGCGTCGTCTGCACGACGTTGAGGCCCAACGCCCGCGCAGCCTCCGTCTGGCCGCGTGGCAGGGATTGCAGGCCGCCACGCACATTTTCGGCCAGGTAGGCCGCGCTGAAGAGCGTCACGGCGACAATGGCGCGCACGACGGCATCAACGCGCACCTCAGGCGGCAGGAAGAGCGGCAGCATGAGCGAAGCCATGAAGAGGAGTGTCACCAGCGGCACGCCACGGATCAACTCGATATAGCCCACACAGAACCACTTGATCACCGGCAGGTCGCTGCGCCGCCCGAGCGCCAAAAGGATGCCCAACGGAAAGGAGAGCACGATGCCGCTCACCGAGAGCAGTAGGGTGAGCAGAAGTCCGCCCCAGAGGTTGGTGCCAACGGTGTCACCGCCGCGCAGGATGAGAATTGTTACTGGGTAGAGCAAGAGCCAACCCGCAATGACCGGCCAGCGCAGCGTGTCGCGCAAGCGCCACGCCGTGGCAATGCCACCCGCGCCGAGGATCGCCGTCCCGAAGAGGAAGAGCGGCGTCGCGACAGGCAGCGGAACCTCACTCGTTGGCATGGCAAACGAGATAAGCCCAAGCAGCGCCATAATCGCGCTAAAGCCCACCGCAAGGTTTAGGGGAATGCCGCGCCAAATGCCACCACTCAACCCAAGCAACAGCGCGGCCATGGTGACAATCAGTTGGGGACGCCACGCCTCGGCGGGTGGGTAACGGCCAAGCAAAATGATGCGCACACTGTTCGCCACTGCGATCCAGCCCTCGCTGCCCAAGATCCAGCGCAGCAGCCCCGTCACCACCTGGAAGATCACGATCAGCAACACAATACTGATCAGACTGTTCCACCAGTTGCTAAAGAGATTCTGGCGCAGCCACTCGACTACACCGATGCTGGGACGCGGCGCACGTGTACGTGGTTCGGAGACGTCATGTTCCATTGCTATCGCTCCACCAACTGAATGCGCTTGTTGTACCAGTTCATCGCCAGTGAGGTGAGTAGACTAATGCTCAGATACGAGGCCATCACCATCACAATCACCGGCACCGTCTGACCCGTCTGGTTAAAGATGGTAGTGCCAACGGCGAAGAGATCGGGGTAACCAATAGCAACGGCGAGGCTACTATTCTTGGTCAGATTAAGGTACTGACTGGTGAGCGGGGGGATCATAATGCGCAACGCCTGCGGAAAAACCACGAGGCGCAACGTCTGGCCCGGCGTGAGGCCCAGGGCGCGTGCGGCTTCCCGTTGGCCCTTATTGATCGCCTGGATGCCACTGCGCACAATTTCGCCAATGAATACCGCCGTGTAGATCACCAAGCCCAAGAGCAACGCCGCGAAATTGGTGGTCATGGTGAAACCACCAGTAAAACTGAAGCGTTGCAGTTCAGGAATGTCGAGGAAGAGCGGCCATGCACCGGAGATGCCCTGAGTGACGAAAAAGCCCACGAGCGCCACCCCAAAGGCGAGGAGCAGCGCCCAAGGCAAGGCAATACCGGGACGGTCGCGGCGCACAAATTGGATGCGACGCGCCACATAGAAGACCACGCCGAGCAGCAGGCCCGCCCAGAGCCAAACACTCCACGCCCCAAAGCTTGCGGTCGCCACCGGCCACGCCATGGTGATACCACGGTTATGCAGGTAGATCAAGTCGGCGAAAGCGAACGGTTGCTGAACACTCGGAAAGTTCTGGCTCATCGTAAGCCAGAAGAAGAGTTGGAGCAGCAGCGGCACATTGCGCACAATCTCGACATAGGTTGTAGCGATATTGCGCAGCAACCAGTTATCGGAGAGGCGAGCGACGCCGATGATCACCCCCAAGAGGGTAGCCAGCACAATGCCAATAAAGGCGACACGCAGTGTATTGACAATGCCCACTAAAAAAGCGTACCCATAGGTACGCGAAGGATCGTAGGGAATGGCCGCTTCACTAATCGCAAAGCCAGCGGTCTGCTCAATGAAAGAGAAATCTGGCTGTAGGTTCGCACGGGTCAAGCCACTCATCATCTGGCTATAGAGAAACCAGAGCAGCGCGATCATCACCAATGCGAAGACCACCTGAGCAATGACGGCCAGCACCCGCGTATCACGATAGAAGGGAATTACGGTCTTCTGCGCAGGAGAAGATAACGCCATGCAGTAATGCTCCCTTTTTTTGTTTGGTGCGGGCGGCCACGCCGTCCGCACCAAACGGAGAAGATCCTGGGGGCTGCGCCCCCAAACCCCTGCCCTGCGGGGGCATGGCCCCCAAAAAAGCCCTTGCCCTGCGGGGGCTTGGAGGCTGCGCCCCCAAAAAAGCCCTGCGGGGGCTTGGAGGCTGCGCCCCCAAAAAAGCCCTTGCCCTGCGGGGGTTTGGGGGCTGCGCCCCCAAAAAAGCCCTTGCCCTGCGGGGGTTTGGGGGCTGCGCCCCCAAAAAAGCCCTGCGGGGGCTTGGGGGCTGCGCCCCCAAAAAAGCCCTGCGGGGGCTTGGAGGCTGCGCCCCCAAAAAAGCCCTTGCCCTGCGGGGGTTTGGGGGCTGCGCCCCCAAAAAAGCCCTGCGGGGGCTTGGGGGCTGCGCCCCCAAAAAAGCCCTGCGGGGGCTTGGAGGCTGCGCCCCCAAAAAAGCCCTTGCCCTGCGGGGGTTTGGGGGCTGCGCCCCCA
>RSAS01000615.1 GCA_003934145.1 Candidatus Viridilinea halotolerans
CGCTGCGCTCAGGGTGACAGGCTGTTGGGATGTTTAAAAGTTTCTGCTTCCCTAAAGCACCTCCGAACCATGTCATACGCAGTAAGTTAAGCCACGCTGCTTGATGCCTGCGGCCCTCACGCCTCCCTCGCGTCACTGCGTCATGGCGGCCCCACCGCTTCGCGCAGCGCGGCATCGGCGCTTTCGACGGCTTGGCTGGGGCTGATCAGGCGGCGTACGGCGCTGCTGTGCATGTCGAGCAGAATGTTTCTGACCGCCTCGTTGGCGGTACGGCTGTTGGGCATGGGCAGAGCGCTGGTGGCTTGCAGTCGGAAGGCGCTTGCGGCGGCACGTAGTTCGGCGGAGAGGTTGGGATCTGCCCATTCCAAGTCGAGGCTCATGAGCACCGGTTGCTGCCCGACGTGCAACAGCTCGCGTTGGGTCGCCTCGCTGAGCATATGGCGGGCAAAGGCGCTGACGGTGCGCTCTTCGGCTGCGCTGCCGAGGCGAACATTGACGACCAATGTTTCGCTCTGCAGGTAGGGACGCGGCACGCCGCCGCCGGGGTTGAGTTGGGGCAGGGGGGCAACGCCGAGGCTGTCCGGCCAGAGGGCGCTGTAGGTGGGTAGCGCATGCGCCCAGTCAATCGTCATGAGCGCCTGTTGCGAGCGGAGGGCGCTGTCTACGGCGATGCCGTCGAAGCTGGCTAAAATGTGGGGATCGTCGCGCAATGTGGCGAGCCAAGCGAGCCATGCCTCGCCGCCGGTGCGCCCCTCTAGCCCCAGCGCGACTTGGCCTTGGGCATCGAAAATCTGCCCCTCGAAAGCGTAGAGGTAGCCGATGGTGCGATCCAGGCTCAGATTGTAGGCCAAACCCCAGAGCGGCGGGTCGCCGCTGGGGTTGCTCAGCCCACGGGCAGCAGCAAGTAGCGCCACACTATCATTGGGGGGCGCACCCGTGAAGTTGGCCGTGTTGTAGTAGAGGGCGAGGGTATCAAAACTGATCGGCAGGCCGTAGAGTTGCCATCCGGCGGCAGTTTCGACCTGCGTGGCACCCAACGCCACAGGGAGAATCTGGTTGCGCGTGTCGGTGGCAAGGAGCGCCTCGACACTGCGAATGGTGCCGCTCTCCACAAGGTAGCCCAACGTATGGCTGGGCAATAGCGCCATGTGCGGGCCACCGCCCTCCGCCACCGCCGCAATAAAATCGTCGCGCAGGCTGGCAGCCGGACGACTCTGGAGGACGACTTGTACGTCGGGATTGTTGCGGTTGAAGCGTTCCACGCTGACGGCCAAGGCGCGCTGCACGGGTGCAGGCCAAGCGTGCCAGAGGATGATCACCCCGCGACTCGGTGCGGCTGGCGTCGGGATCGCCGTGGCGGCAGGGGTGGTTGTGGTGCATGCGCTGAGGAGAAAGAGGAAGAGGACGAGGAGATAGGGAATGGGGGATGGGGGATATATGCGCACAGTATTTTCGTTCAGTTCGCTACGGATTCCTGAAGGTGATGGCTAACTGGTGCATCAAGGGTAAATATAACGAGATCATTCTACCGCTTTTTGCTTGCGTTGGAGCGGCTTTGCCGTCCCAACGCAAGCAAGAAGTTTTGCGGGGGATGCGTTGCCTCCCCCGCGCCCCCGCCGCGCGGCGCGGCGAAGCAAGCCCCCCGTGTGGTTTAAGGGCGGACAGAACATTCGCTCGGCAAGTCACGGATAGGTGATTGG
>RSAS01000800.1 GCA_003934145.1 Candidatus Viridilinea halotolerans
TGCACGGCCCGACGCTGGCGGTAGACACCGCCTGTTCATCGTCACTCGTGGCGATCCACTTGGCTTGCCAGAGCTTACGGATGGGTGAGTGCGACCACGCCCTCGCGGGGGGGGTGAGTCTGATGCTCGGCCCAACAGTCTTTGTGGCCCTCGCGCAGATGCAGGCGCTCTCACCTGATGGGCGCTGCAAGACCTTCGACGCGGCGGCGGATGGCTACGGGCGCGGCGAGGGCGCGGGGATGGTGTTGCTCAAACGTTTGGCCGACGCGGAACGGGACGGCGACCCGATTCTGGCGATCATTCGCGGCAGCGCCGTCAACCACGATGGGCCAAGCAGCGGCTTGACCGTGCCGAACAAGTTGGCCCAGGAGCAGTTGTTGCGGGCGGCATTGGCCAACGCCCATGTTGCTCCCGGCGAGGTGAGCTACATCGAAGCCCACGGCACCGGCACGCCCCTCGGCGACCCGATAGAGCTCCGGGCGTTGGGCGCAGTCTTTGGCGAACGGGAAGCACCATTGCTCGTCGGCTCGGTGAAGACCAACCTTGGCCACCTCGAGGCGGCGGCAGGCATTGCCGGGCTGCTCAAGACGGTCTTGGCCTTGCAGCACGGAATCATTCCGCCGCACCTCCACTTTGCGACGCCCAATCCGCATGTGGCGTGGGAAACGCTGCCGATTCGTGTGCCCACAGCGGCGACACCGTGGGAGGCGGGGCGGCGCGTCGCCGGCGTGAGTGCGTTTGGCTTCAGTGGCACAAACGCGCATGTGGTGGTGGAGGGGTGGGATGGCCCTCACCCCCTGGCCCCCTCTCCCGCAAGCGTTCATGGGCGGACAGAACATTCGCTCGGTAAGCCACGGATAGGTGATTGGGCTGCCCCGGATGGCCCTCACCCCCCTGCCCCCCTCTCCCACGTTGTGGGAGAGGGGGATGGGAGGGTGAGGGCCGACTACCACCTGCTGCCCATTGCGGCTAAGGATGCTGCTGCGCTTGTGGATTATGTAACGCGCTACCTCATCTTCCTTGACGGGCACCCCGACGTAGACGTGGGCGATCTCTGTTACACGGCGCAGGTCGGGCGCAGCCATTTTGCCCAGCGCCTCGCGGTGGTGGCGGGGTCGGTAGAGGAGTTGCGGGCGGGGTTGGCGCGGGTAGACCCGTTGACCCTCACCCCCCTGCCCCCCTCTCCCGCAAGCGGGAGAGGGGGGAGTGCCGCAGATGGGAACATCTCCTTACCAGAAGTGCGTGGGGAGACCAAGAACCACGACGCCTTCGCCCCTCTCCCACAACGTGGGAGAGGGGTAGGGGGTGAGGGCCATCCGTCGCAACCCCAAAGCCTATCCGTAACACCAGGAACCAGCCCGCCCAAGATCGCCTTCCTCTTCACCGGCCAAGGGAGCCAGTATGCGGGCATGGGCCTGGCTCTCTACGCCAACGAGCCTATCTTCCGCGCAGCGCTCGACCAGTGCGCGGCGCTCTTGGCGGATGAACTGGATCGTCCGCTGCACGAGATTCTGGCCGATCCTGAAGTGATTGATCAGACGCGCTACACCCAACCGGCCCTCTTTGCGCTGGAGTATGCCTTGGCGCAACTCTGGTTGGCGTGGGGCATTGAGCCGCAGGTGCTGATCGGGCATAGTGTGGGTGAGTTGGTGGCCGCGTGCCTCGCGGGGGTCTTTAGCCTGGCGGATGGCCTGAAAC
>RSAS01000003.1 GCA_003934145.1 Candidatus Viridilinea halotolerans
GTTGGGGGCCGAGCATCCCGATACCGCCACCAGCCTCAACAACCTCGCGGGGCTGCACTACGCGCAGGGGAACTACGGGGCGGCGCTGCCGCTCTCCGAACGCGCCTTGGCGATACGGGAGCAGGTGTTGGGGGCCGAGCATCCCGATACCGCCACCAGCCTCAACAACCTGGCGATCAATCACTACTACCAAGGTGATCTGGCTACTGCCGAGCGGTTGATGAGTCGGGCGCTGCATATCCGCGAAGCAAAGCTTGGCCCTGACCACCCTTACACGCAGGGTTCGCGCCAGAGTCTGGCGGCTATACGGAAGCGGATGGAGGAGGGGGTGTAAGGGAAGCGGATGTTGTTGATTGCCCCGTTGCTTTGCCACCCTGAGGGAAGGTTCGTAGGAACGTTCCTGTTTGCGCCATAGGTAGTGCCGACTTTAGTCGGCTTCCCATCGCTGCCAAAGACCTCAGCCGACTAAAGTCGGCACTACGATGCCTGCGAACCATGGACTATTCAGCATGACAAGCTGCTGGGATACTTAAAAATTTCTGCTTCCCTAAGAGTTCTTGGCGTGCATCCAATCCATTGCCACGCCCCAAGACCTGGCAGGTGGGGCGCGTGCAGCCGTTTGTGGTACGCCAAGATTCTACCGCGCCCTACCTGCTAGGTCTCAAGAGCCGTTGGTTACCTCCAAGAGCCTTTCGCGCCCTACCTGCTCGGTCTCAAGAGCCGTTGGTTACTCCTCAAAACCTGCCAGGTGCGCGCCGGTGGATGTTTGGCGATACCACTGGCGGCTGCACGGCGCACACCTAGCAGGTTGTGCGCCCGCTTTGCATAAAACCCTTGACAGGTGAGGGCCACCCGTCGCCTCCCAAGAGCCTATCCGTAGCTTGCGTAGGTGCTTTAGCAGCGGCCCCCAAGCGAACCATGCCCGCACCGCGAGCCAAAGGCCGCTGCTACGCCCTCGCCGTCGGCATCGCGCCCTCCCGTGGCAAGGGGATGGGGCCATTGGGATGCGCCATCTTGTGGCACCACCCCACCGCGCATGCAATGGATTGGTGATCGCCGTCGGGCAGGGCGTAGCAGCGGCCCGTTCATTCCCTTCTGTGTGATGATGCTTGGGTTGGGCCGCTGCTACGCCCCTACATTGGGTGACGACGGGAATGTTGTGGCGGATTACGTGGGCCGGTCGAGCGCATCTGGGCCGGTGAGCGGGATCGCGCTGCGCTCGTTGCGGGCCTTGATGAGCAGGATGCGGCGCTGCTTGAGCGGGTGTTGAGGTTGCTGTAGGCGCGTGAATGTATGGCGGCAATAACGACAACTTGTGTCGCTATTACGCCGCGTTGAGATGCGTGGCCGCACGTAGGCAGTGCAGCAACTCCAAGCCCATTGCTATGCGCTCTATCCCGCTTGCCGCTCGCCACTGGCATTTTCAGCATGTCGCGTACCTGAAATGTTGGCATGCTGCGTTTTTAACATTTCAGCATGTCGCGTACCTGAAATGTTAGCATGCTGCGTTTTTAACATTTCAGCATGTCGCGTACCTGAAATGTTGGCATGCTGCGTTTTTAACATTTCAGCATGTCGCGTACCTGAAATGTTAGCATGCTGCGTTTTTAACATTTCAGCATGTCGCGTACCTGAAATGTTGGCATGCTGCGTTTTTAACATTTCAGCATGTTGTTTTTCTCTCGCTTCTCAGGTAC
>RSAS01000368.1 GCA_003934145.1 Candidatus Viridilinea halotolerans
TAGCGCGTGCCGGGCGGGGCCCGCATGATGCTCTTGGTCTCGATGCGTCCGGATCGGTTCATCTTACTGTAGTGCAGGGTGACGATCACCCCCTCGGGCCGCCACTCCAGGTCCTCGCAGGCGATCACCACCACCTCGCTGCGCCGAAACGCGCCGTAGAAACTGAGCAGGAACAGGGCGCTGTCGCGCAGGCCGTGCAGCCTGTCACGGTCGATCACATCCAGCAGCCGATGCAGCTCCGCGAGCCGCAGCGCCGGTGCCGAGTCCTGGCGGGTATCTCGGCTCTTCTTGATCCCACGAATCACGCTGCGCACCGCCATGGATTTCACTGGTGACTGCAGGTTGTGATAGCGGTGCCACATGTGCAGCGAGTTGGCGTAGCGCTCCAGTGTCGCCGGTTTCTTGCCCAGCTTGTTCTGAGCCGAGAGAAAATTGGCGATATCGATATCGCTGGCCGGCAGCACGCCGCCGGCGTTCTGGTAGACCCTCAGGTCTGAACGCATCCCGCGCACGGTGTTGGGGGATACGCTCTCCGACAGCAGTCGCCGGGCTTCCCGGGACAGCCCCTCGACGGGCGCGGTCATGGCCCCTTGGTCATAGGGGCTATGACGACGCCGGGTCAGCGATTGACGCGACGGATTCCGTTTCATCATCGACTCCTCCCTCAGGGTGTCAACCGCAGGGCGATCAGGCGCTCGAAGAATGCCTCAGAGAATGCCACATCGGGCGCCACGCTGATCGCTGTCTCCGAGCTGGCTGTCCCCATGCTGACCGAAAAACCACTATCGCTTTTGGCCGCATCAGGCTGACTCCCCGTCGGTGAGTCAGCCGTATCCGGGGTGTGCGGTGTGGTAGGTGTATCTCCTGGCGGTGGGGCGCCGTGCCCACCCATGGGGGGCGTGGCTTCGGCGCTCAGCGAGACAGTGGCCAGGTCCTTGGGGAGGTCGTCGCTGAGGCGACGTGCCATTTGTGCGAGGCGGGTGTCGTTCAGCGAATAGAAATAGCATTCGCTGTCCTGTTCCCCCTGTCGACGGATAATCCGCCCCAATACCTGTCGGAAAAACTGCTCGGTGCGAATATGGCTCAGGTAGCAGCCTACTCGCAGACGCGGAATATCGACACCTTCGGCGACCATGCCGACCGCGACGATCCAGGGCGTGGAGGCCTGACGAAATTCTTTCAAGCGTGCGTGGGCAAGAGGGTCGCGGCTGGTGACCAGGCACACTTCAAGGCCTTCTGACTCCAGCTGTTGTGTTACCGCTTCGGCATGCTCGATATCGGCGGCGATGACCAGGCCAGCGGCGTTCGGATCCCGCTGACGGAGTGAGTGCAACTGACGGATGCCGAGCGACAGGAGGCGCTGCATGGGAGCATCAAGCCGGACCAGGCTGCCGTAGTCGATGGCGGGATGGCGCAGCAGCTGAGGGATGCTGGCGTAGCGGTGGGTCTCCTGACGCCCAGTACGGAGGTGAAAGCCGGTCAGTTCGATCGAGCGATTGTCCACCAGCCGCACCCGCGGATAGCGGCACACGCCATCCCGGATGGCGTCCTGCAGGGTGTAAACAAAGTCAGGCTGCAAGACTTTTGAGCCCGATGACGGCGGGATCGCATTACCCGACAGTGCTCCTTGAGGTGTATCCGACCCCGTCGCGCTTTCCTTGGCATCGTTCACGACCTCCAGATAGCGCAGCAGCG
>RSAS01000959.1 GCA_003934145.1 Candidatus Viridilinea halotolerans
TGACAAAGCAACGGGGCAATCAACAACATCCGCTTCCCTAATGCAAGTGACCTCAACGGGTCGCTTCATGCGGCTCAAAGAGGGGGAGGGTTGGCTTCGTATGCAGCGCCACATAGCGAACCGGTTTGTTCAGTTTTTGCAGCGTTCCCTGTTCAGTCGCGCGGCGCAGCCATGTCTGGGCCTGTTTCAGTTCCAGGTGAAAGAGTTCTGCTATCTCGCGATCACTACGCGGGGTTGCTAACGCCTCTTTGATGTAGGGCCAGACAATTCCGAAGAGGTCGTGCTTGCTGTCATCCGTCTCAGGCGCATGTTCTAGTGCAGCCGCCGGTTTGGGTGGCAGCGGTGCGGCTGCTCTCGCTTCAGGCGCATGTTCTAATGCATCCGCTGGTTTGGGTGGTAGTGGTGCGGCCTCTATTCCTGCTTGCTGGCGGGGTGGTGCGAGGGGCAGATCAAGGTTGCTCGCCAGCTCGCGCCCGGCGAGCCAGTCTGTGGCGCTGACGCGCTGGTTGAGGATGCGACGATCAACGCTATAGCCGCCAAGTTCGATGAGGCGGCGATTGCCTGCGAGTTGTGGTTCTTCGGCGCGTACAAAGAGTGGCACCCAGCCATGCTTGAGATTCTCGGTGGCACCGCTCCAGGTTCCCCCCTTCTCTAGCGTGGCACTCACCACAAGAGCAAGGTCGCTCATGGCGTAGATCGCCTTGTTGCGCTGCATCGCATTGCCTGTGTTGAAACCAGCGTCTGGATCGAAGGGCGAGAGCAAGACGAGACGACCTGCGTGGAATGCGGCGCGGTATTTGCGGGCCACAGCGGCGCGGGCAAGGCCATCGGCCAGTATGCCAACCACAAGCCCTTCGCCTTCAAGCGCAGCATCCATTGCACTACTGTCTACGCCACGCGCTCCGCCCGAAATGACTGGAAAGCCTTGCTCGCTACAGCGTAATGCGACTGATTGTGCAAAAGCGAGCCCCTTTTCATCGGCGTCGCGTGAACCGACAATGGCGATGCCGCCCTGCTGGAGCAGCGAACGTTCGCCGACACCATAGAGAATCGGGGGCGCTTGCAGCTTCAGGCGGTTGCGTAGCGCACGGGGGTAGTCCGGGTCGCTGCGGCTCATCACCCAGAGCCCTTTGTTGGTCCAAGCCTCAACCGCCAGCCCAAGGGCGGCCCCGCGCGCCACGAGGTCGGCAACGCGCCCGGCCAGCGGCAACGTTGCACCCGCCGCCTGCAGGCGCACCAAACCGTCGGCTTGGAGCAGATCGGCGGGTCGCAGTTGCTCGCGCTGGAGCCACTGCGCCACCTGATTGTATTCACCCTGCGTAAGTGGTGCCTCGCGCGCCCGGGGCTGACCGAGGCTACCACAGAGCAGCAGAACAGTCTGTGTATCTGGAGTAAGTATGTGGTTATGCATCTTGGCGCACCCTCCTAATACCAGTTATGAGTGATGAGTGGCGAGTGACAAGCAGGGTATACCTCATTGCAATACGGTCTGACGTAATCTGCTATGCGGTATATTCAACGACAATTGGTATAAGCACCATGAATTGTCTGCCCCTTCATTGTACAAGGGTTTGGTGCATTGCGTACAAGGGTTCAGGGTTCAGGATTCAGGGTTCAGGGGGCTGCACTCGACACTCGACACTCGTCACTCGTCACTCGTCACTCGTCACTCGTCACTCGTCACTCG
>RSAS01000593.1 GCA_003934145.1 Candidatus Viridilinea halotolerans
CGCATCCCGCATCTCGCATCCCGCATCTCGCATCCCGCATCTCGCATCCCCTACACCCGTTGCTGCCGCGCTCGTTCGCGGCGCTCCTCCTCCTCACGCGCTTCGCGTTCACGCTCTTCGCGCTGCCACTGCTCGTAGGCGGCGCGCTCGCGCAGGCGGCGGGCCTGCTCTTCGTATGCCTGTTGGCTCGCCGTGGCGATGGCGCGGGCGGCGGCCCGGCAGGCGATCACGAGGGCGCGACCATGCCCATTGAGCGCCTGACGCTCCTGAGCGAAACGATCTTGATGGTTGCCCTGCCACTGGGCCCGCGCTTGGGCCGCAGCATGGCCCGTGTCGCCCAGAGTACGATCCAACTCAGCGGCGCAACGCTCACATGCCCCCATGGCTGCATCAGCCGCACCATGATCCCAGCGCACATCTTCGTAATTGGGGCGTCTCATGGTTGCGTGGCCTCTTGGTACATATTGGTCGGATTACTCGGCGCATAGACGGCATAGGTCGCTGGATCAACCTCAAAGGGCAGCACTAGCAGATCGACGGGCAGCCCCGTGTAACTAGCCGGGTCGTCGTAGCTGCTGTGGGCTGCAACCGGATCACTGACCTCGTTGTTCTCCAACAGCACCACATTGGCAAAGCCGACATGTCCGGCCCCCACATTGCGCGCCAGGCTGTCGTCGCTATTGACGTAGTGGCGCTCGGCGGTGTGGGCGAAGGGATCGCCCGTCGCTCGCGTCAGATCCTCCCCGGCTGACCCTTGGGGCCGCACTGCACCAAAGGTCGTAAGGCTGCCCACAACAATGCCGGCAGCGACGAGGTGCTGCTGCACCACCGGATCATCGCGCAGCAGGAAACACATGCCGCCGCCCATACTGTGGCCCTGCATGTGCAAAACGCTCCCCGGCGGGATGCGCTCCAGATCGGCGAGAAAGTTGGCCCGCACCGCTTCGTAGTAGTGGTTGCCCTCTGCCATACCCCGGGCCGTCATTGCCACCGCCTCAAAGTTGTTGAGCGCCCCCGGCTGGTTCGGGTTGAGCCCGGCGATGCTGATGCGGTAGTCGCCCCGATCCGCATTGAGCCGTTCGAGACGCACCTGTTCACCCGGCTCATAGCTGATGGCACTGTGGATGCCGCGCATCGCATCCACCGCCTGGGGCTGAAACTGCTGCCCAGCCTGAAAACTGGTAGGAAAGGCCTGGCTCGCATAGACATCCAATGCCCCCGTGGCAGGATCTAGCATCCACTCCCCCGCTCCCTCGCCGCGCTCGCGCGGCACGGTGCGCCCAAGCCCGGCAGCGGTGGTCAGGCTCAACTGGTCAAGCTCGGCACTCAGGGCCTGGAAGAGGCGCAGATTAACATGGGCCATGCTCTCGTACCAAAAGCCCTGAAGTGCCAGATGCAGCAGATCATCCGGCGCATCAATCGGTTGGGTCGCCCAACGCGGGTAGTCGCCCATCACACTCAGGGCCGCAACATTAAGGCCCGCCAAGGTCATCGGAGCAGCAAATACCGCCAATGCGTAAGGCGTCGCCTCCGGCCAGCGCGACTGAATGGCGCCGACGCCCTGATTAGCGACCTGCGTCATCACATTCAAGCGGATAGCAGCCATGTTCCAACTCGCGCTACGGTAGGCATCGTACATGCCCCCCATCCCAAGCGGCGTCATCGGTGCCAATAGCCCGCGCATGTCGTCGTTTAACGAACGAATGAGCGCAATTGGCGCATCGCGGCCAAGTGCAGCCTGGTGATTCCATGAGCGCATGAAATTAGGGGTGAGCCACCCAAACCAGCCGCTATCGGCCTCGCGAAAGGCACGGGCCACTTCGCCGACTTGGCGCACCAGGGCGCTCTCACGCGCCGCGTGGTGCAACAACATCCCCGGCAATTGCTGCGGCCCCGGCACTGGATATTCAGTGCAACGGGCATAAAACGGCCCCAAGGCCGCATCAAGGCCGCGCCCCGCCGCCTCAATCCGCACCACCGCCCCGTCCCCCGCCCGTTGGTAAACCGCCAGCCCCTCCAAACTGGCCGCACTCGTTGCTGACATGGTGCCTCGCTTTCTTAGGTAAGCCTTCCGGTGGGGGTTTGGGGACGGCTTCGCCGCCCCCAAACGCTCTTTTTTGTTGCGTGTTGGCGGCGAAGCCGCCAACACGCAACAAAAAAAGAACGTTTGGGGCTTGCCCCACCACTTCTACTCCTGCATCCATCCGACAAGGTCGTGTAATTCCCTCTGTAACCCCTTGGCCCCGAGCGGGCGCAATTCGACAAGATCGGGGTCGCTGGCGCCCCACCAGGTAGCGTTAGGGCCACAAAGGGCAAGGGCGGCGCGCCCAACCGGCACGGGCGCCTGCAGACGACGCATCGCGGCCAAGACAAAACGGGTGGGCTGTGGCCCAACGGCGGCTACGAAGGCGTGGCTCTCCGCTACCCCCGCCGCCGCCAGTTGCGCCTCGGCTGTCGCTACATGGCCCGCCTCCAACGCCTCAAGCGCACTGGCTAGGGTAGCCACTGGGGCGCGTACGCTTGGCCCATGCGCCGCTTCTGGCGTGCTGATCTGCTCAGTCAGCCAGGTGATTGCGACCGTCGCGTCCGCCATGCGGGCGAGGCGGTGAATGCGCGGCACCGGCGCAGTGTGCAGCACGAGGTTGCTCCCCTGCACACTGAGGTGCGATGTCCGCCGTTCAGCCCCGCGCCGTTCGGCAAGGAACAGGCAGCCCTCAGCGAGGGCCACCGCACTGGCGAGCGCGGCCAGTGCAGGCACAGGGGTGGGCGGTTGCTCAAGACTCGCCCCAGGGTAGGCTAAGTCGCGGGCGACTAAGCTGGAACTGGCGGCGGCCAGAGCGGCCCCGAGTCCGAGGGCTTCAAAGCCGTCAGCCGGACGGGGGCCGAGGGCGAGGGGTGTTGGCAACTTGAGCAGCGCGAGTACCAACAACAATTCCTCATGACTCAACTGAACAGCGTCGGTGTGCATTACGAGTTCCCGCCTGCCTGCATAATGTTCTGGTTGATCTGATGGATCTGGCGGCGCAACTCCTCCAAGCTCTGCTGAATGGCCAGCAACCTCTGATGGGTGTCAGACCAGTGGGTGCGGAACTGAACGGCCAAATGGCCGTCCCAGTTGTTGGGCTGGCTCAAGATCTGCCCCTTGCTGTTCAACTGGCTGATCTGCTCCAACAGCGGTCCATTGACAATCGCCTGAAACGACGTAATCGCTTCGCGGGCCGTCGCGGTCGAAAGAACACGGTCACTCATGGTCGGGTCTCCTTTTGGCTAGACGCGGAAAAATATCGCTCATCCTTGTACCGCAAAAAGTGCCAAAAAGTTACGGTTTTTGGTGCGCATGCCCGAATTTTGGTGCCGCACACCAAAATTCGGGGGCATGCGGGGGACTATAGTCCCCCGCATGCCCCCTTTCTTTGCGCTTGACCTTACGCCTCTGACGGGCCTTCCGGCGGAGTTTAAGGGGCCATAGGCCCCTTAAGTTAATGTGGCCCCCAAACCCCAGGGTTTGCGCTGAGGCGCAGAGCCGTGTACTATTAGACTATAGTTCTTCAGATAAAGAATCCTGAAAGGGAGGGTTTCGGGAAGGGCAAAGCCCTCACCGAAACCCCCTCCCACCATCCTGGAGGTTCCAAAACAGTATCTGAAAAGCTATAGATAGCTTGATTCCTGGGGAGATAGGTTCTTCATGCGCATTCTCTTCTACACCGGCAAAGGCGGCGTCGGCAAAACCAGTGTCGCTGCCTCGTCGGCTCTACGCTGCGCCCAGCGCGGCTACCGCACGATTATTCTCAGCACCGATGCAGCCCACTCGCTCGGCGACTCATTGGGCGTCGAGTTGCGTGCTGAACCACTCTTGGTGCAACCCAATCTTTGGGCCCAAGAGATCAATGCCCTCCATGAACTGGAGTCGAGTTGGGGCCAAGTCTCTAAGTATCTCTCCGAACTGCTCGCTTGGCAGGGTGTTGAAACGATTGCCCAAGGCGAACTTTCGGTCATCCCTGGCACCGAAGAGCTCTTTAGCCTCTTGCAGATCAAGCGCCACTACGATGAACAGAAGTATGATGTGCTGGTCGTAGACGCCGCGCCCACCGGCGAGACGCTGCGCCTGCTTTCGCTGCCCGACATTATGCGCTGGTGGATCGCCCGCCTCTTCCCCATTGCGCGGGCACTGCTCAAGGTGGTGCGCCCCGTCGCTAAGCGCGTCACCGACATGCCCATCGCCGCCGACGATGTCCTTGCTTCAGCCCAAGAAGCGATTGACGCCCTCGTGGATGTGCGCCTCATCCTCACCGACCAGAAGGTCACCACGGCGCGTATCGTGATGAACCTCGAAAAGATGGTTATCCGCGAGGCACAACGCAGCCTCACCTACCTCAGCCTCTTTGGCTATGCGGTTGATGCCGTCGTCGTCAACCGCATCCTGCCCGCCGATGTGGACGGCCACTTTACCGCTTGGCGCGAAATGCAGCAGACCTACGCGCCCCAAGTGGACGAACTCTTCGAGCCGTTGCCCATCCTGCGCGCCCCCCACTTCGAGCGTGAGATCGTCGGCCCTGAAAACCTCAGCCAACTCGCCGATCACCTCTTTGGCGACCAAGATCCCGCCCAGTTTCTCTATCGCGGGCCGGTGCAGCGTGTCGAAAAGATGGAGGGGGGCTACGATCTTATCGTGCCGCTGCCCTTCGCCTCCGAAGACCAGATCCACCTCGCGCAGAGCGCCGACGAACTGCTCATCTCCGTCGGTTGGCACCGCCACCGCATCGTCCTCCCCCAAACGCTTGCCCGCCTGCGCGCCCTTGATGCCTACTTTGAGGATGATGCGCTGCGCGTTATCTTTCGTAAGCCTGCGGCATAAAGAGAGGGCGTGGGAGAACCATGTTCTCCCACGCCCTCTCTCTTACTAGAGGGCGAAGCCCTCCCTTACATCTGCTCGCGCTCGCGGATCTGCGCCAGCAGCGCCTGTGTACCAGCATCAACGAGACGGAAGACGTGCTCAAAGCCGCCCGTGTAATAGGGATCGGGTACCTCCCGCGTCTCCGCCTGTGGGTCAAAATCGAGCAGCAACTGCGCCTGTCGCGCCCCATCCGTCCCAAAGTGGCGCAGATCGGCCAAATTCTCCTGATCCATCGCAATCAGGTAGTCAAACTCGTGCAGATCAGACGGGCGAACTTGGCGGGCGCGTTGTGGCCCCACCGCGACCCCGTTGCGCTCTAGTACCGCAATCGTGCCGTGGTGGGGGCGCTCCCCCGCGTGCCAGCCCCCCGTGCCCGCCGAATCGATCACAAAACGATCCTGTAAACCCGCCTGTTCCACATGGTGGCGAAAGAGCGCCTCAGCCATTGGCGAACGACAGATGTTGCCCATACAGATGAAGAGGACTTTGATCGATTTTGGTTGTTGCATTGGAATTTCCTTTGATCCCGCAGGGGTGGGTATCTTGGGGGCACGAACGGGATGCCTGGTGGATAATGCAGCTCGCTATAGTTCTTCAGATAATGGTGCAAGTGTACCATGAGGCGTCCCGTTTGATTCTGGCCTCGATCCCGATTCTTTATCTGGCTGGCTGTAGCCTGGTGCGCTTGTGGCCCCGTGCGCTCGCGTTCGTCCACGAACGAGCCAACCAGGCGAGCAGTAGGCATAAGGTAGCTTTGAAATGCTGAGCGAATCACAATGGCGCGTCGCTGCCACCGTGCTGCCCTTCCTGGCCGATCCCACTGCCGAGGTAACACGCACTTTCGTGAGCCAGGCGACCCTGATACGCTTGCCTCCTGCGGCGACGGTGTTTGAAGAGGGCGATGTATGCAGCACCTTCGCTATTCTTGCTCAGGGTCAGGTGCGCGTCTTTAAGATCGGCGAAACTGGGCGTGAGATCACCCTCTACCGCTTTGCGCGTGGTGAAAGCTGCATCCTTACGGCTAGTTGCATTCTCAGTGAGCGCCAGTTCCCCGCCATTGCCACCGTAGAAACGCAGGCCGAAGCCTTCGTAGTGGCTCATACTACCTTCCAGCAGTGGGTTGATACCTTCCCGCCCTGGCGCGACTACGTCTTCCAGCTCCTCTCGCGGCGTCTGGCCACCGTTATGGCAATCATTGACGAAGTCGCCTTCCGACGCATGGATGTACGCATCGCTGCGTTCCTGATACACCAAAGCGCACGCGATGGTGCAACTCTTGCTCTTACCCATCAGCAGATCGCCGCCGAACTCGGTAGCTCACGCGAGGTGGTCAGCCGCATCCTCGCCGACTTTGCCGCCAATGGCAGCGTGCATGTGACGCGCGGCAGCATAGCTATTCTTGATCTCCCTAGCCTCGCACAGCGCGCGGCAGGACGCTGAGTAAGGGAACAAAACCATATAGGGCCACGTCAAAGTCGTTGGGGAAGCTTCGCCTCCCCCGCCCCCCCAACGACTTTGACGTGGCCCTAGCATCCTCACGAGGGGTTTGACAAGCCATGCTTGCTGAACTATAATTGCCTCTATTGTAAAATATAGTTGTAAAGCCCGCTGCGGTTCGACCCTCCAAGCTCGATAACGAGATAGAGCAAGCGCACCTCTCTGCGGATATGGTGCCTTTTTTTTTGCTCACGCACTGGGATTCTCACAGCTATACAAAATCTTTTTAGGAGGCTTTGAAGCATGTCGGTGCAATCGGATCAGATGACCCTGGAGGTGCAGGAAGACCTCGATTGGATCGCGTTACTCGACGAGTATGATTACGCCCGTCCCCAGCGCGGTGAGTTGCGCGAGGGTATGGTGATGCAGATCGAAGATAACGGGGTGCTCGTCTCAATCGGAACCAAGCGTGAAGGGGTTATTCCCGCACAGGATCTGCGACAGATGGGCGATGAGTTCCTGAGCACGTTGAAGGTCGGTGAGGCGATCCAGGTCTATGTCCAGGAGCCAGAGAATCGCGATGGCGATCTGATCCTCTCGCTTACGATGGTGCAGGTGGCTAAGGATTGGGAGTACGCCGAGCAACTCTTTAAGGATGGTGGTATTACCCGCTGCAAGGTGATTGGGTTTAATAAGGGCGGTTTGCTCGTCCAGTTTAACCGTATCCGCGGCTTTGTGCCCGCCTCCCAGGTGGCCCAGCTCCACGGACGCACCGCAGCCGAAGAGCGCCAGCAAGCGCTGCAGAAGATGGTCAACCAAGAGATCCCGCTCAAGGTGATTGAAGTTGATCGCGAGCGCAATCGCCTTGTCCTCAGCGAGCGCAGTGCTACCCAAGAGTGGCGTAAGGCCCAGAAGCAGCGCCTGCTTACCGAACTCCAGCCCGGCGACATCCTCTCCGGTCGTGTCAATCAGCTCACCAACTTCGGGGCCTTCATTGACCTCGGTGGCGCCGATGGCCTTGCCCATATCTCGGAACTCAGTTGGCAGCGCGTCAACCACCCCCGTGAAGTCCTTCAGCCCGGCCAAGATCTTAAGGTCGTTGTGGTTGAGATTGACCGCGACCGCGAGCGTATCGGCCTCTCGGTGCGTCAGTTGCAAGCCAACCCCTGGGATACCATTGACCAGCGTTATGCCCTTGGCCAGTTGGTTAGCGGCCCCGTCACCAATGTCACTCCCTTCGGTGCTTTTGTGCAGGTCGAAGAGGCGGTTGAGGGCCTCATCCACGCCAGCGAGCTGGATGTTGACCCGCAGACCCAGCCCCGCGACGTGCTCCAGCCCGGCCAGACGGTTACCGCCAAGGTGATCAGCCTCGACCGCCAGCGCCAGCGCATGGGCCTTTCGCTGCGCCGCATGGCCGAGAATGGCAAGGTGGAGGAGGAAGCAGCGGAAGAGGTGGTCGTCAGCGAAGCCGTTGTTGCCACGGAAGAGGCGGTGGTCGCTGAGGTGTGAAGCGTGAAGCGTGAAGCGTGAAGCGTGATGCGTGATGCGTGATGCGTGATGCGTGATGCGTGATGCGTGATGCGTGAAGCGTGAAGCGTGATGCGTGATGCGTGAAGCGTGATGCGTTGTAGGGAACACAAAAGCGAAGCCGGGGGATGCAACCTGCATCCCCCGACTTCGCTTTTGTGCTACACTGCCGCCGTGATGCCGCATTTGGTGATGCGCCTTTTGATCCTTGCCCCCTGCCCTCTCTCCTACGTGGCGGGGTTATGGGCGGACAGAACATCGACTCTAGGTGCTACAGATAGGTGATTGGGATGCCCTGGAAGACCATTGGTGACAAGTTAAGGGTTTTTTCGGTTTGTCAAGTAGGCACTCAGATGTTCTCATTGATAGTGAAATACACGATGCC
>RSAS01000500.1 GCA_003934145.1 Candidatus Viridilinea halotolerans
TTACCCAAAACATTTTGCGTACATATGTTCCTAATAAAAACGAGTCTGTATGCACTGTTGAATGCAGTATTCCCTCACAGATTGTACCGTTTGGATGCGTTGCGGCCCGGTTGGCGCGCGTTCTGGTATGCTGAAGAGAGAGAAGCACGGCACGGTGCCGTTCTGCCGCTGCACGAGAAAGGGTCTGGCGATGTCTGAAGAGACGACATGGGCGGAAGAGGAGTTTGGGGCCGCTCAGATGGGGGATGTCCGCCGCACTCATCGCTTGGTGGAATTGGCTGAGGTCTTGGGTGCGCAACCCCATGCGTCGTTGCCGCAAGCCACGGAGGACGCCGCACAACTCAAGGCGACCTATCGCTTCTTTGAGAGCGGGTATGTCGAGCCTGACGCGATCCTCGCAAGCCATGCCCAGGCCACCATCCGTCGCATGCAGGACGAACCGGTCGTGCTGGCGGTGCAAGACACCACGTTGCTTGACTACACCCAGTTCCCAGAGATCAAAGGCCTGGGGCCGTTGGCGTCGTCCAAACAACGCGGGTTGCTGGCCCATACCACCTTGGCGATCACCCCTGACCGCGTCCCATTGGGCCTGCTGGCGCAAGCGGTCTGGGCGCGTGATTCTGCGGTTTCCCGTGATCAGGATCACAAGACCCGGCCCGTGGATGAGAAAGAGAGCCAGAAGTGGATCGACAGCCTCCACGCGGCCATTGCGGCCCGTGCGTTGTGTCCGAACACGCAGATCGTGAGTGTGGGCGATCGTGAGGCCGATGTCTATGATCTGTTCATGCAGGAGCGCCCGGAGGGGGTTGACCTGCTCGTGCGTGCCGCACAAGACCGCAAAGTCGATAGCGAAGAGGGACGCCTGTGGCCGGCGATGAAGACGGCCCGCCTGGCGGCCACCGTCGAAGTGGATGTCGGTGAGCGCAAGAATCAGCCCGCACGCTTCGCCACGCTGGAGGTGCGCTTCCGCGAAGTGACCTTGCGCCCGCCGAAGAGTCGGGCGAAGGAACGCCTGCCCTGCATCAAGGTCTGGGCAATCTGGGCGGTCGAAACCCGTCCCCCGGCGGGGGGCAAGGCGATTGAATGGCTGTTGCTGACCACCATCGCCATCGAGACGACCGACGATGCGCTGACATGTTTGGCGTGGTATGCGGTACGTTGGGGCATTGAAGTCTGGCACAAGGTCTTGAAGAGTGGCTGCCAGATCGAGCAGCGGCGCTTGGCGACGGCGTTTCGCCTGACGACCTGTTTGGCGCTCTACAGCGTGATCGCCTGGCGCATCATGTATGCCACCATGCTGTCCCGCACGCTCCCCGATGCGCCATGCACGATGTTGCTGGACGACGCCGAATGGAAAGGGCTGTATTGTCGCATTCATCGGGTCTCCATTGTCCCCGCCAAACCGCCATCGTTGCGCCAAGCCGTTCGCTGGATTGGGCAACTGGGTGGCTTCCAGGGGCGTAAGGGTGACGGCGAACCGGGCATCCAAGCGCTGTGGAAGGGCTTCCAACGCTTGGCAGAGATTGCCGAGATGTATCGGATTATGCAGCAGCCACATCAGGACTCTCCGGTGGGTTCCCCCGAACCTATCGCCCGCGAGTAACCCATGGCCTATGCCAAGACGAGACATCGTGTGGAAGGAAGGCGAATCGTTGAGTAAGCGCATCAGAAAGCCATATTCTC
>RSAS01000825.1 GCA_003934145.1 Candidatus Viridilinea halotolerans
ACGTCAATGATCTCTTGCAGCGTCACATGCTTGCCGGCGGCGGCGAGGTAGCGCAACAGCGTCAGCATGTCGTCCCGACCGGAGATTTGATCACAGAAACTATACCACAGTTCAACCACCTCCGGCAGTCGCTCGATCAGTTGGTGAGGTCGGTCATAATACCACTTCAAATCAGATCCGCAAAGCTCTTCTCCAGCTTACGAAACTGGCTGATGCCGAGCCAGAGAAAGACCGCGACAATGACGAGGCTCATGGCAAAACCGGGGAGGTAGAGGCTGCTTTGGCCGCCAAGAATGGCCCAGCGGAAGCCGTCGATCACGCCGACCATGGGGTTGAGGCTGTAGAGTAGCCGCCATTCGGCGGGTACAACGCTGCTGCTGAAGCCGACTGGTGAGATGTAGAGGCCAAGTTGGACGACGAAGGGGATGATGTAGCGAAAGTCGCGGTATTTGACGTTGAGCGCCGTGATCCAGAGCCCTGGCCCTAGGCTGGCGAGCAGGGCGAGCAGCATGAAGAGGGGGAGGGTGAAGATCTGCCAACCGGGTAGAAATTGAAAGTAGACCATCATGCCCAAGAGGATGGCAAAGCTGATCAAAAAGTCAACAAAGGCGGTCACGACGGTGGCGGTGGGGATGATCAGGCGCGGGAAGTAGATCTTGCTGATCAGCCGTTCGTTGCCAATCAGACTGTTGGCGGCTTCGGCTAACGCGGTGGCGAAGAAGGTCCAGGGGAGCATGCCCGCGAAGACCATGAGGGCGTAGGGGGCGTTGCCCTCGCTGGGGAGGCCCGCCACGCCACCAAAGATGATAGTGAAGACGAGCATCGTCAGGAAGGGGCGGATGAGCGCCCAAGCGATGCCAATCACCGTCTGCTTGTAACGTACCGCGATGTCGCGCCACGCAAGAATGAAGAAGAGTTCGCGGTAGCGCCACAGGTCGGCCCAGTAGTTCTTTTCGCTGCGGCCCGGTTCGATGATGAGGACTTGTTCTTCTTGGGCGAGCATAGATCTCGGGTACTGTCTTTCAAATTTTTTGTTTCGTGTTGGCGACGAATCCGCCAACACGAAACAAAAAGAGTTTTTCGGGGGAAGGTTTCGTCACGCGCGCTCGTACCACGCCACCGTGCGGCGCAGCCCCTCTTCAAAGGAGGTGTGGCTGACAAAACCGAAGCGCTCCTGGGCGCGGCTCACATCGAGTTTGCGGCGGGGCTGACCGTTGGGCTTGGTTGTGTCCCAGACGATCTGGCCGTTGAAGCCGGTGAGCCGGGTGATGGTTTCGGTCAGGTCTTTGATGCTGATCTCGTAACTGCTGCCGATGTTGACCGGATCGCTCTGGTTGTAGCGTTCGGCGGCGAGCACAATGCCCTCGGCGGCATCTTCGACATAGAGGAACTCGCGGGTGGGCGAACCGTCGCCCCAGGCTTCAATCGTCGCGGCGCCGGCGGCCTTGGCCTCGACACACTTTTTGATCAGCGCCGGAATGACGTGGCTCGACGCCGGATCAAAGTTGTCGCCCGGGCCGTAGAGGTTGACGGGGAGCAAAAAGATTGAATTGTAACCATACTGCTCGCGGTAGGTTTGGCTCTGCACCAGCATCATCTTCTTGGCCAAGCCATAGGGCGCATTCGTCTCTTCAGGGTAGCCATTCCAAATGTCGTCTTCGCGGAAGGGGATGGGTGCAAATTTGGGGTAGGAACAGACAGTTCCCACGGCGACGAACTTGGCTACACCTTGGCGGTAGCTCTCGTGGAGCAACTGCACGCCCATCATGAGGTTATCGTAGAAGAAATCGGCGGGATGCTCGCGGTTGGCCCCGATGCCTCCTACGCGGGCGGCGAGGTGGATGACGAGATCGGGGCGAGCATCGGCCAACAATTGGCGCACGGCGTCGCCGTCAACCAAGTTGTAGCTGGCACTACGTGGAATGATAATCTCCGCCGCACCACGTTGGCGTAAAGTGTTCACCACAAAGGAACCTAGAAAACCCGCGCCGCCCGTCACCACGACACGTTTATCTTGCCAAAAAGTTTGGCTTGTGGGCCATGGGGTATTGTTCATGACTTCGCCTCTAAAGTAACTAAAGAAATTCTTAATGAGATTATATCATATAAGAGCAAGAGAACAGAAGCAGATGAAATAGTCATGCCCATAGAGCGCAATCCCATCCATACAGACGTCAACAAGCAGCGGCGTAAGATCGCTCATAACCTCTTGGGGTGTCTTGGCGATCAGCACGAGCCGTTCCGTCATATGCAGCAACACTGGCAGCAGCGGCATCATCACTGAGGGGCGGCGTTTCGGTCGCGGAAGCGGTCGTTGCTGCCATACGTTCCACCCTCACAGCAAAAGCACAAAAGAACACCCATCACGCGTAGTATAAGCGTGATGGGTATTGGGCGTGAACGCACGCCTTCCGGTGAGGAGCGGTTCTAAGGGGTGCGTGCGGGAACCAGGTTCCCGCACGCACCCCTCCCGCAATGTCCTAGCGGAATTTGGGCAACTTGTCGCTGATCGCGGAGGAGAGCGATTGAAAGGATGCCTCGGCACTGGCCTTAAGGTGTTCCCAATTCTCTTCGCCAGCCGCCTTTAGCTCCTCGATCTTGCCAGAGATCTCGGCGACTTTCCCTTCCAGATCTCTAAGCGAGTCGTTCATCTCAAGTTGGGCATCGGCATCGGCCCCGACAGCTTTGGCTCTGAGCTTGTCGACCTCAGCTTTCCATTCGTCAACGCGGGCCTGAAATTTTTGGGTGTAAAGTTCTTTGTCGCTCATGTGTTTCTCCTTTTTTGCTTGTAAAACAGGCGGCTTATTCTGAGTGCATAGGGCCTAGCCCTTACTACACGCAGGCATTGTAGCGAGATACATGCACGAATGTCAAGGGCAATATCTAGCTACCCGATAGTTTGATTTCGTCAAGTGCGCACGAGCCGCGCCACCACCTCGATGATCGAACCCTCTTACGCCGACACCAGCGTGTTGCACAGATGAAGGCTGCTTGGTCGATCCACGCCACAGCCTGACCACCGAAGAGCGTCCCATAGTGGTTGGTGTCGGCGGGAAAGATCGGAAAGACCATGCGCGTCTCGGCGCGATTTGATTTCATCGTAGCATTGCCTTTACGCATTAATATTCTGACAAACGGATTACCGCGAAGGTATATCTTTAGAATAGGCACAGATACAAAGCAAGTAGTAGGTAGTGCCGACTTTAGTCGGCAACCGGGGCTGTCGGCGACCTCAGCCGACTAAATTCGGCACTACAATATGGTAAAGCATGGTTCATCGCTACGTTACAGTCTACGCTCTAGGTAGTGCCGACTTTAGTCGGCTGAGGCCTTTGGATGCGATGAGAAGCCGACTAAAGTTGGCACGACGTTTACAACGCGAAAAGCCCCTTTCTGCAACCATCCCTGTTGCAAAAAAAGAAGGCGCTACACAAACGGATCCTGCTCTGGGTCGTACCATGCCGTGCGTAGATAGATGCTGTGCAGGGTTGGATGGGCATAGATGCCCTGGAAGGCGGGGTTGAAGACCTCCCATGCACGCTGCCACCACGCAATGCCAATGGGCCCCCGTTCCAGCATGATGCGCTGCAGATCGGCCATGAGGACGCGCCGCGCATCAACGTCAATCGTGCCCAGCGCCTCTGTCAGGATGGCGCTAAACTCCTCATCCACCCAGCGCGTCTCATTCCAAGCACCCGGTTTGCCCTCGCTGTCTGCCGTGTAGGCCAAGGCGAGTTGCATCACCGCGAGTGAGCGGTGTGTCCATGGGGTGATGCCGAAGGATGTCTCGGCCCAGATCTCCCAGTAGGCCGGGTTGGGCATCGTTTCGATGGCGATGTTCAACCCCGCTGCTTGGCCGGTCTGCTGCAGGCTTTCGGCGTAGGCCACCACATCAGGCCAGCCCGCACCCACGGCGAGCGTGAGATCAAGTCCATCGCTATAGCCCGCCTCGGCGAGGAGCGCCTTGGCCCCTTCAGGATCGTAGGCGGGGAGCTCCATGGGGGCGAATTCGGGGTGAACGGGCGCGACATGCACGTCGTGGCCTAAGAGTCCTTCGCCAAAGACCGCCACCTCCAGAATCGCCTCCCGATCCTGCACCATGCGTATCGCTTGGCGCACGCGCACATCACTGAAGGGCTCTTGGTCTACGCGCATGCGTAAGACACGCGCCTTGGCTGTGTCTACCGCATAGATCTTCAGACGCTCATCGGACTGGAGGGCTTGGATGCTCTCTGGCCCGGGTTCGTAGAAGGTGTGAAGCTGCCCCGTCTGTAGCGCAGCGACATAGGCGGTCGGATCGTCACCCAAACTCAAGAATTCAACCGTATCAAGGTAGGGCAACGGATCGCCATCTGCCCCTATCTGCCAATAGTCCGTTCGCCGTTCAAGGCGCGCCCGTTCTCCCTCCACATACTCCGCAAGACGATAGGGGCCAGTCGAGGCGTTCGCCCCTGAAGCGATGTCGCCATCGAAGCTTGGATGCACAATGATGGCCGATGTGTGGTAGAGATTCTCCGGCACATCAAGCTTGGGCTGCAGCAGATTGAGGCGTAACGTGTAGCGATCAACCTGTTCGACGCCATCCAAGGTTAAGAAGCCCGACCAGAGACCAAGGATGGATGAGCCAATATCGGGGTCGAACCACGCAGTGAAGTTGTAGAGGACGTGCTCGGCTACCAGTTCGTCGCCGTTCGACCAGCGAATCCCCTCGCGCAGCTTGAGCGTCCAGACGGTCAGATCATCGCTGGCCGTCCAAGATTCAAGCAGATGCGGGTGGGTAATATTCTGGGCATCAGTCTCGGCCAGATACTCGAAGAGTTGCGAGAAGACATTGCGTCCTTCACCCCAAGCGAGGCGGGCGGGATGATCGGCGGCGGGAATCTTCATGCCGAAGCGTAACGTGCCGCCACGACGGATAGGGGAGGGTGTTGGTGTGGCGGCGGGTGCGGTGGGCGGGGCGGCGCTCTGTGGGCTACCACAGGCGGCGAGCAGCGAAGCGCTGGCGAAGCCGGTACCCAAAAGAGTGGCGAGGCGCAAAAACTCGCGCCGACTGATCCTTCCCTGCATGAGTTGCGCCTGGGCCTCAAGGACGCCAGGGTGGAGTGGGTTTTTTGATGACTTGTGCATGTGATTTCAAATCTCTTTTAGATAATCGGGTGCCACCGATTTTTTCACCGCCGTGGGCCTAGAGCCTCTGCAAATACCTCCTGCTCTTCTCACAGAGTAGGTAAACCATCCCCCCTTTTCCTGCCCTTCGTTCCCTTCGCTCACTTTGCGGTACAACAAAAGAGTCTCTCCCCCCTGAACGGCTACAGTTTGCCTACCGCTTCGCCGCTACAAGCACCAGCGTCGCACACGTCAACTCGTCGCGGCTATAATCCGCCAGTTCAACCTGAAGATCAGGCGTCAGCCACTGCTCGCCTTCGCGCAGGGCGCAGTAGTGGTGCAATACCTCAAAATGATGGGCAAAGGCAGCAAGGTACTGCTGCTTGCGCCACTGATTCAGCGGCACCGTAAAGGGCCGCCGTCGTTTACGCAGGTGATCCCACGGCTCGGTACCAGGCGGTAGGGTACGCAAAGGATATTCCGTGAAACTTACATTATGCCCACCAGAGGGACTGGTGAAGAGGTGAATGCCAACCCAGAGCAAGCCTCCCGAACGTAGCACGCGTTGCAGTTCAGTCAGCACCTTGGGTATTTCAAGAAAGTGCTCAAACGCCGCATAGGAGACCGCCAGATCAAAGGTGGCATCAGGGAAGGGCAAGACCCCCACATTGCCCTTCAGCAACCCCGTGGGTTCCATCGCCGCTTGGCCCAACCCAAGTTGCAGCGCATACATACCACGCAGCAGGCGATAGGCATGCGCCTTCCAGCCCAAGGCTGGCTGGTTGACAAAATCGATCCCGGTGACGCGATGGCCCGCGCCACGCAGCAGGGCATACTGCGGACGCAGGCTACCATTACCGACATCAAGAATGTCGAGCGGGCGGCCAAGATCAAGCCAAGGCTGCAGATCGCGCATGCGCTGGGCATGGGTTTCAGCCTCTTTCGCCGCCCGCTGGCCAGTGAGCATCTGCCAAGCGTAGCGGGGGTAATCGCTAGGGAGAGGGCTCATGGGGTTCCTCGCTGCTGTGATTGCCCTGCACACCTCAGCAGTTCCAGCGTCTGCTGAGCCGCTACATGCCAACTGAAAGACTTTGCGCGTTCGATACCACGCCGCCGCAACTCAGTGCGCAGGGATGTATCGCCGAGAGCGCGTTGCATAGTGGCAGCCAGGGCTGCAGTATCGCCGGGTGGAATGAGCAGAGCAGCATCACCGGCCACCTCAGAAAGCGAACTGACATTACTGGTGATCGTCGGACAGCCGCATGCCAACGCCTCAAGTACCGGGAAGCCAAAACCCTCATAGAGCGATGGGAAGACAAAAAGCTCAGCACCGCTGTAGAGTGCTATGAGATCAGCCTCAGAGACTAAGCCCAGCCGTCTGATCCGGCTAAAGCATGGACTCGCCGCAATGCGTGCCTCCAATGCGGCGTTCGGCCAGACCGTAGGCCCAACGAGAACCAAGTCGTGCGTGACTGCTGGTGCAACCTGTTCAAAGGCCCTAAGCGTCCCGATCAGGTTCTTGCGCGGATGATCGCTGCCAACCGACAAGATATAGGGCTGCGGCAGATCGTAGCGCATTCTTACTGCCGTAGCGTTCATTGGGTGAAAACCCAGCGGGACACCTGGGTAAATGACCTCGACTCGCTCAGGCGGCGTAGTTGTCAGTGCCAAGAGATCGCGCCTCGTCGCTTCAGAGAGAGCAGGAATTCGTGTTGCCCTGCTCGTCAGCCATGCGACCGCTAAACGCATATACGCCTGCTCACTCCATGGCCACTGTTCAGGGAAGCGATGGTACATCATATCTAGCACCAAAACCACGGTAGGACATGGCGCATAGAGGGGGCGCACATGGGCTGGACAGTAGAGCGCATCAACACCAAGCTGACGGCAGAGCATCCCAACCGCCACATGATCCCACCAGAGACGGGCAGCGGCAGCATTGGGTGCCGGTGCCAGCGGCGCGATCCGAAACGCACCGCGTAGCTCTTCCGGTACTTGCTGATCAGAACCCACGAACAGGGTCAGTTCATGCTCGGTATCTAGCTCGGCGATGGCACGGAGCAGGCCCAGCAGCAACGTCTGCACACCATAGCCCGCATAAGCCGGGCCGAGGAGTCGGGCGAGGAAGGCGAAATGCATACCTTATGTCAATTCCTTAAAAAAACGATCTTCATAGCTGACTACGCTCAAACACAAACTCATTGATCCCTGTAGGTACGGGATCGGGTATAACCTTGCGCAACTTAAAACCTAGCGGTATTACATAATTTTCAACCGCCTCTAACGTAGCATATTCGTAAGGGTAGCCACCAACCCAGTCAATCACATCGTACCAAAAATCCATACCGCGCTGCTTTTCAAGGGGGTTGCGTCTAGTTACAAGGAATTTGGCAACGTAAATCAAGGCAGCAAATGGAGGAATCATTGCCTTTTGTGCCAATTTCGGTACGCGATTGTAGAGCCACTTGATGCCTAACCAAATCGGCGATGTACTATGTTGTTTGTACAGTGCTACTACAAATGTGCCTTTTGGTGCTACCATACTGGCGCAATGCCGAATAGCTTGCCACATTGCGCCAGTATGGTGCAGTGAACCCCACGCATAGACGAGATCAAACGTTCCAAGATGAGCCAGTGCCGCTTCGTCAAGCACCGATACCTGGTGAAAACTGACCCGGGCACTGGGGAGAAAACGGGCAGCATTCTGTTCAGAAGCTGCAATTGAGCGTGGATTAATATCAATACCAACGACCGCTTGAGCCCCAAGTTGGTGTGCAGCAAGTGCAAACATCCCGCTGCCACACCCAACATCAAGCACACGCATCCCGTCTAAGCTCTTTTGATCGAGTAAAGCTTGAATAGATAGCCTTGCTATAGCAAGACGTCTTTCGTCAACATGCTTATCCGAAAAAGCCTGCCAATTTGCACCAAAATCAAAATTATACATTACAATCCCTTTAGCATGCGTTCAAGAAAAACCGCCAGCCGTTCGGTCTGTTCACGACTGGGTATGACCAAAACCTGTAGAGATGCGCCCCACGCCCCACGTCCCACCGGACGGTGGGAGGGATGCGAGGGAACCTATAGTCAGTCAGATAAAGAATCAGAACCGAAACCAGAATCAAACGGGGAGCC
>RSAS01000906.1 GCA_003934145.1 Candidatus Viridilinea halotolerans
CGTTCGCTCATTTCTTGCCGAGTTCGCAAGATTGCCGTATCACGAATGGTTCGTAGGGACATTGCCGTTCAACGCCGTGGGTAAGGAGTTTTGGGCATGGGTCTACGAATTCCTGATGGGGATGCGCTCGTTGGCCCTCACCCCCCGGCCCCCTCTCCCGCTTGCGGGAGAGGGGGGGGAAGCGAACATAACTCTTGATATCTTTCATGGACGGACAGAAAACGGATGCGTCCCCTTCTGGAACCGCATGGCAACCTCAAGAATCTCAATGTCTTCCCCCCTCTCCCACAACGTGGGAGAGGGGGCAGGGGGTGAGGGCCATCTGTGGTACCCCAAATGTGTCAAGGGAAAAGCGGGGTTTGTCTCATGTCCACGAACCCGCCAACACCATGAGCGAACGGTAAGTGTGAATCTTTTACCATATCTGAATGTTACAAGATGACATGCGATGTTGCAAGATAAAACAAGGATTGTAACATGGATCAACCATTTGAACAGACCACACGCTACCTCAGCAGTGACCGGGGGCGTTTGGCGTGGTTGGGGCTCGGCGTAGGCTTGTTGCTGGCGTGCGGCTGGTTGGGCTGGCTCTTTTTGGCCCAGGTGCCGCGCTACATCGTGGCGCACGAGGTGGTCGTGAACAATGCGGGCATCTACCGGGCGCGCGTTGGGCCAGCAAGTAGCCAGCTTGGTGTAGGGCAGGTGGCATGGCTGGAGGCGCGAACGCCCGAAGTGCGCCTGCTGACCGCCTCGGTGGTTGGTGTTGATCAGCAGAGCGGCTGGGTGCAATTGCAGTTGACGACGCGCCAGAGCGATCCGCCGCCGATGGCGCAAGCCTGGATCAAGGTGGGCCACACCACCCCGGCGGCGCTTTTGCTTGAGGCCGTGGAACAGACCTTGCGGCGGCCACGGGTGTGAGGCGGGGAGGCGGGGAGGGTACTGCTGGTTTATGCATGCACGGGCCTGGGAGGTATCCGTTCAGGGGGGGGGGGGGACGATCCGCTACGATCATGACGACAACATGCTCTTATGTTGTACCGCGAAGGAGGCGAAGACCGCGAAGACCGCGAAGAAAGGCGAGGGCTTTCCACCATATGCCCGATCTTCGCGTTCTTCGTTCCCTTCGCGCTCTTCGCGGTACCATACAAGAGCCTCGCCCCTGAACGGATACCCTGGGAGCGCGGGTGGGACGCCCGCGCTTCCAGCGGAATAAACCAGCAGTATCAGGATACTGTACAGTTTGCGCCATGGGGGTAGTGCCGACTTTAGTCGGCTGAGGCCTGGGATGCGATGGGAAGCCGACTAAAGTCGGCACTACGACGGTACTACGACGGCAAAGTAGTGATGAACCATGTCTGAGTACCTAATGGCCCGTGGGCCAGTGGCCGGTGAGAAACAAAAGTTCTGTCACCCTGAGTACCACATGGCCCGCGGGCCAGTGGCCGGTGGGAAACAAAAGTTCTGTCACCCTGAGTACCACATGGCCCGCGGGCCAGTGGCCGGTGGGAAACAAGAATTCTGTCACCCTGAGCGCAGCGAAGGGTCTCTCGTCAGTCGAAAAGAGATGCTTCGCTGCGCTCAGCATGACAGAAGGCGTTTGTTTCTCAGGAGCGCAGCGAAGGGTCGCTCTTCGCTCGAAAAGAGATGCTTCGCTGCGCTCAGCATGACAAGCGCTTCGTGA
>RSAS01000868.1 GCA_003934145.1 Candidatus Viridilinea halotolerans
CTGCCAAAGACCTCAGCCGACGAAAGTCGGCACTACGATGGTAAAGCGCGAAGCCTCTTTCTGAAACCATGTCTAAGTTGCCGCAAACGCCTGCAACTCCCCCTTGGCGCTGAGCGTCCAGCGCGTGCCGTCATTGGCTGCGATGCCGGTCGCGGTGCGCCAGCGTTCGGGCATGGGGCGCGGCAGGGCCAACATGCCGCCGCCGGGGGTGGCGAGTAGCGTGAACTCAAGGCGGCCATTGGCGGCGCCAGTAAATTCGGTGCGCACCTTCCAGCAGCCGTTCCACTCGCGGTAGAAGTCGTAGCGCAACTCTACCGGCCCGACTAGCTCTTCTAGCACGGCACGGATCAAGGCCCGCGCCTCGGGTGCCCGTTTGCGCAGGTCGGTGAGCGGGGTGGGTAGGAGTGATGGGGACATAGGAATTTCCTTAATCTATTCTGGGAAGGGAGTGCGAGGGAACCTAGTTCCCTCACACTCCCTTCCCAGAATAGGGCGGCTCACAGCGCCCGGTAGCGCGGCACGCCAAGTTCGTTTTCGGCCACTTCGTCGAGGTTGGCAACTTCCAGCATGCCGCGCTGATCCAGATATTCGACATACGCGCCTACTTTCTGGATGGCGAGCAACTCGTCGTAGTCGCTGATGGACGGGTAGAGGCTGCGGGTCAACGCGGAGATACTCTGCGGCTCGCGGCAGGCGCTGTAGATGCGCTCGATGCGCTGCTGTTGCGTGCGTTCGATGCGCACAATCGCGGCGGGTAGATCCTGCACGGGCCGGTCGTGGCCGCCGAGGCAGAGATTCACCCCTTTGATGGGAGCGATTTTGCGCAACGATTGAAGAAAATGGTCTACGCCGGTCGAGGCGGTCAGGCTCTCGGGTGCCAGGAAGATCGCTACCCCGGGCAAGACATGGTCGGCGGTGAGCAGCATATCGTCAACCTGGAGACAGACCTGGCCAGGGCAGTGGCCAGGCACATGAATCACGCGGAAGAGGCCGTCAAGCAGATCGCCGTCGCGCATGACATCCTGGACAGGCAGCGAATGGAAGAGATCTTTGCCACCGCTATACATCTTGAGCAGACGCATGCGGTGGGTCTCATCAAAACCGGCGCGCCGCAGAAAGATACCCAAACGAAACCGCGTCAGGGCGAGGCGCTCTTCGTGGTGAATGAGCACGCGGCGATCCAACTCGTGAACCGCAATCGGTGCATCGGTGAGTTGGCGTACCATATTCAGCCCGCCGTGGTGGTCAATGTGGGCATGGGTGATCACAATGCGGTCGAGGCCCGCCCAACTGACATCTTCGCCCCAGTCGTCGGCGATGGCGGCCATGCCCGCACGCAGTTGTTCATCGCTTGGCCCTTGGCCACTGCCGGTGTCCACGAGGGCCGTGTAATCGTCGGCAACCACGAGGTGGGCGTAGGCGCGCAGGCTGGGGAAGACCTGCACGGGAATGCGGTAGATGCGGATTCCGCTGGAGGTACTAAAGCGGGTGATTGTCTCTTCTGCCATAGTTGAGCCCTTATTATGTTACGTTGCGCCTTCCGGCGGGGGATTGGGGCCATGCCCCATGCGCATGAACGTAAGGGGCCTGCGGCCCCTTAAACCCCGCCGGAAGGGGCAATTTTTCGGGGGCCATGCCCCCGCCCCCCCGTCGGAAGGCCCACCAGAGGCTTACGTCC
>RSAS01000672.1 GCA_003934145.1 Candidatus Viridilinea halotolerans
TCCCTCATCCCTCATCCCTCATCCCTCATCCCTCATCCCTCATCCCTCATCCCTCCCTACTCCCACTCAATCGTGGCCGGCGGCTTGGAGGAGAGGTCGTAGACGACGCGGTTGACGCCAGCGACTTCGTTGACGATGCGGCTGCTGATGCGCGCCAAGAGATCGTAGGGCAGACGCGCCCAGTCGGCGGTCATATAGTCGTCGGTGGTGACGGCGCGCAGGGCGATGGTGTCGGCGTAGGTGCGCCCATCGCCCATGACGCCGACGCTCTGCACGGGCAGCAATACGGCGAAGGCTTGTTGGGTGGCGCGGTAGAGTTGGGCGTTGCGTAGTTCTTCCATGAAAATGGCGTCGGCGCGGCGTAGGGTTTCGATCCGTTCATGGCTCACCGGGCCGATGATGCGCACCGCGAGGCCGGGGCCGGGGAAGGGGTGGCGCCAGACCCACTCTGCGGGCAGGCCCAGTTCGAGGCCGGCGGCGCGTACTTCGTCTTTGAACATGTAGCGCAACGGCTCGACCAGTTCCATCGCCATGTCGGGCGGCAGGCCACCGACGTTGTGGTGCGTTTTGATCGTCACCCCCTTCTTGCGGTCGGGGGCGCTCGACTCGATCACGTCGGGGTAGAGCGTGCCTTGAGCGAGGAATTTGGCATCGCCAAGCGTGCGCGCTTCGCGCTCGAAGATGCGGATGAACTTTTCGCCAATAATTTTGCGTTTGCGTTCGGGATCGGTGACGCCCTCAAGGGCGCTGAGGAACTCTTCGCGGGCGTTGACGGCCACCAGGGGCACCTGGAAATGTTCGCGGAAGGTGGCGACCACCTGTTCCGCTTCGCCAAGGCGCAGCAGGCCGTTATCCACAAAGACGCAGGTGAGCCGCTCGCCAATGGCGCGATGGATGATCAGCGCAGCGACCGCCGAGTCGACGCCGCCGGAGAGGGCGCAGATGACGCGGCCCTCTGCACCGACGCGGGTGCGTACCCGTTCAATCGCTTCGGCAACAAATTCGGCGGGGCGCCAAGTGGCGGTTGCGCCACAGATGTGGAAACTAAAGTTGCCCAGGATGGTGCGCCCGTATTCGGTATGCACCACTTCGGGATGAAACTGGACGCCATACCAGCGCCGCGCATCGTCGCCAATGGCGGCAAAGGGCGTGGCGGGGTTGGCGGCGAGTGATTGGAAGCCGGACGGCAGCGCCTCGATGCGATCACCGTGGCTCATCCAGACCAATTGCGCGTCGGGGGTGGCGTCAAAGAGCGGATGCGCCGCGTGGAGCGTGATGCTGGCCGGGCCATACTCACGCTGATCGGGGCGTTGCACGACGCCGCCAAGGGCGAGGCTGATCAACTGCATGCCATAGCAGATACCGAGTACGGGCAGATCGGCATTGACGAGCCAGGCGGGCATCTGCGGCGCACCCTCGGCATAGACACTGGCCGGCCCGCCGGAGAGAATGATGCCCAGTGGATTGAGCGCACGCACTTGGGTTTCGGAGGCATCGTGGGGCAACAACTCGCTATAGACGCCCAATTCACGCAGGCGGCGCACAATCAACTGGGCCGTCTGCGAGCCAAAATCGAGAACGGGAAGGCTGTGGTCGGACATGGATGGGAACTCCAGCATTGTGGACGCGGGACGCGGGACGCGGGACGCGGGACGCGGGACGCGGGACGCGGGACGC
>RSAS01000661.1 GCA_003934145.1 Candidatus Viridilinea halotolerans
CAGTTTATCCCCATTTGGTGAAACCCTTTGAGGGGGCATGGCCCCCGCAAAACCCTCATTCCGATGGAGTGGATGCGGAGGGGCCAAGCCCTCCGCACCTCTCGTCAAACGGTAAAGTACATTGCCGCGCAGCGAAACCATGTCACACCCAAATAAGCGAACGGTACGCTGAAACAGACAGGAGCGTCAGACGTGAACAATAGTTTTCATACCATCATCATTGGGGCTGGATCGGGTGGGCTAACCGTCGCCGTCGGGCTTGCCAAGCTTGGCAAGCCCGTGGCCGTCATCGAGGCTCTGCACGTCGGCGGTGATTGCACCAATGTCGGCTGCGTGCCCTCAAAGACGCTCATTCACCAGGCCGAGGAGCGCGGTGCCACCGACCCCAGTGGCGTCATGGCCGAGGTGCGCCGCAAGCGTGACGCTCTGCGCGCCAAAGAGACGCACGAGTTTGGCGCGGTGAAGAACCTCCGTCTGATCTTCGGGCGGGCACGCTTGCTGAACCCCACGCAGGTGGCCCTGACTCTGCCCGAGGGCGGCGAGCGCATCCTCACCGCCGCAAATATTGTGCTTGCCACCGGCGCTCGTCCGCGCACGATCACCATTGCTGGCCTGCCCAGCGAGCGTATGCTCACCAACGAAAGTGTCTTCGAGTTGCCTGCGATCCCACGCCATCTGGCCATTATCGGCGGCGGCGTGATCGGCGTCGAACTGGCCTTCGCCTTCCGCAAGCTCGGCAGCCAGGTGAGCATGATCGACATGGCCCCGCGTCTACTCACGCGCCACCTGCCCGAAGCCGCCCATGCCGTTGCGGACTCGCTGTGTGCGAAGGGGGTGGCCCTCCACTTCGGCGCGGGCGTTCATGCGTATGACGCGGCCAGCCAGACCCTACGCATCGAGCGCGCCGGCCAGATCACGGCCCTCGAGGGGGTAGACTACGTGTTGGTGGCGGTTGGGCGCGAGCGCAATGTTGCTGGCCTGGGGCTGGAGGCCGCCGGGGTACGCTTCTCGCCCCGCACGGGCATCGCCACCGATAGCTACGGGCGCACCAACGTGCCTGGGGTTTACGCGATTGGTGATGTAACGGCTACCTCGGCCTTCACCCACTCGGCCAACGCCCAAGGCCGTCGCGTCGTGCAACGCATCGCCTTCCCGTGGCTACCAGCCCGTGCGCCTGAACCGTTCTACCCCAGCGCAACCTTCAGCGACCCCGAGGTCGCCACCGCCGGGATGAGCCAGGAGCAGATCGCCCAGCGCTACCACCCCGAGCTTGTTAAACGTATTCAGGTAGACCTCGTGACCCAGACCGACCGCGGCTACACCGACGATCTGGCCCAGGGAGCGATCATCGTCGATGCCATGCGTCTAACGGGCCGCATCCTCAGCGTAACCATCGTTGGCCCACGAGCCTCAGAAATGATTACGCTCTTCACCCTAGCCATCCAAGAGGGCATCTCGCTCTACAAGCTCTACCGCGTGGTCTACCCCTACCCAACCTTTTCGAGCGGCATCCAGAAGGTGGCCGACGCCTTTCTGCGCACGACGTTGACCGGCCTGCGCGACGAGCTGACGACCTACCTGCGGTATCGTCTAGCCCGGCCTATGGCACCTACGGCGCTGGGTTTAAGGGCGGACAGAACATTTGCTCGGCAAGTCACGGATAGGTGATTGGGATG
>RSAS01000749.1 GCA_003934145.1 Candidatus Viridilinea halotolerans
ATGGGAAGCCGACTAAAGTCGGCACTACCTATTGGCGCAAACGGTAACGTTGCCGCGAACCTTGTCTAACAAAATAGTTGCAGGGGAGGCGAGCCATCTCCCGCACCCCCATCGGGGGTGGGCGCTGGCGTAGCCCTTAGTTGCCGCGCATACCCCCTTGGCGTTATAATAATCCCTATGCTACAGCCTGTTCTCTACAATCTGAATCTGGCGGAATTAGAGCAACTGATGCGCGATTGGGGCCAGCCACCCTTTCGAGCGAAACAGATCTATCGTCAGCTTTATGTAAATCTTGTCTGCGACCCGGCGGCGATGAGCGATCTGCCGGGGGCGTTGCGCGATCATTTGATCCAGACGGTGCAACTTGATCCGTTGCAGCTTGTGCAGATGCAACAGGCCGACGCTGGACTGACGCGCAAGGCGCTCTTTCGTCTGTCCGATGGGGCACTGATTGAGACGGTGCTGATGATCTACGCCGACCGGGCGACGGTCTGCGTGAGTACCCAAGCGGGTTGTGCGATGGGCTGCGTCTTTTGTGCGACCGGGCGTTTGGGGCTGTTGCGCAATCTGAGCAGTGGCGAGATCATTGCTCAGGCACTCTGGGCTTCGCGGGAGCTACGGGCGTGGCAGGCGCGTGGGCCCGCTCCCACTCCGTCGCAGCGCATGGCAGTAACAAGCCATACGCACGAGGAAGATCAGTGGTGGAGCAATGAGCAGGTCGGCTTTAGCGAACGCGTGACCCAGCAGGTTTCACGGGTGACCAATCTGGTCTTTATGGGCATGGGCGAGCCTTTTGCCAACTATGAGCGCTGGTGGGAGGCGGTGGAACGGCTGCACGATCCGCAGGGCTTTAACTTGGGCGCACGCAACATGACTGTCTCGACGGTCGGGCTGGTGCCGGGGATTTTGCGTTTGGCCGAAGCGGCGTTGCCGATCAATTTGGCGATTTCGCTGCATGCGCCCGATGATCAACTGCGTAGCGCAATGGTGCCGGTGAACCGGCGCTACCCTCTTGCCGACTTGCTTGATGCGACCCGCGCATACACTGAGCGCACGGGGCGGCGGGTGAGCTTTGAGTACGTACTCTTGCAGGGGCATAACGATCACCCCTACCAGGCGATGGCATTGGCTAAATTGCTGCGCGGCCAAGGGGTGAGCAAAGGGCCGCCGCTGCTCTGTCATGTCAATTTGATTCCCTGGAATCCTGTACCCGGCACGCCGCTAGGCCGCTCGGAGCGCATGCGCGTTAATGAGTTTCAACAGATTCTGCGTGATTATGGCGTCGCGTGTACCATCCGCGTCGAACGCGGCGCGGCGATTGCGGCGGCCTGCGGCCAGCTTGCTGCCCATGTCTAAACAAGGGGTTTGCGGGGAGAACCAGGTTCTCCCCGCAAACCCCTCCCTTGAAGAAAAGCTATGGCAACCATCCAAAACATCAAAGGTATGCGTGACCATCTGCCCCAGGCGATGTTGTTGCGCCAACATATTGTCACGACGCTGCAACAGGTGTGTGAACGCTACGGTTTTGAGCCGCTGCAGTCGCCGGTGGTGGAGTATGCCGAGGTGCTTGAGGGCAAGCTTGGCGACGACGAGAAGCTGATCTACCGTTTTGAGGATCACGGCGGGCGCCGTTTGGCGCTGCGCTACGACCAGACGGTGCCGCTGGCGCGGGTGGTGGCGCAGTACGCGGGCCAGTTGGCCTTCCCGTGGCGGCGCTACGCTTATGGGCCGAGCTACCGTGGCGAGCGTCCGGCGCGCGGACGCTACCGCGAATTCTACCAGTTTGATGCCGATATTGTGGGCAGCCCTTCGCCGCTGGCCGATGCTGAGATTGTGGCGCTGCTCAGCGAATCGTTGGCCGCGTTGGGCTTCCCCGACTTTGTGACGCTGCTCAACCATCGTCAGATCATTGGCGGCATTGCACGGATCAGCGGCCTTGATGAGACGGCGGCGGGGGGTGTCTACCGGGCGATTGATAAATTCGACAAGCTTGGCGCAGACGGCGTGCGCGAAGAGTTGCTGCGTTCCGGCGTAGACCCGGCGGCGGCAGAACAGATCCTCGCCCTCGTGCAGATCGAAGGTGAACCCCAGGCGGTGCTGGATGAACTAGACGCCCGCCTCGCCAACGACGAACGGGCCGTGGCGGCGGTGGTCAACCTGCGTGCGATCGTCGCGGCGCTGGCGGGGCTGGGTATTCCCGCCGCACGCTACACCATCGCGCCGCGCCTCGCCCGCGGATTGGCCTACTACACCGGCCTCGTCTTCGAGGCGATCACCCCCCACTGGCCCGAAGGCTCGCTGCTTGGCGGCGGACGTTATGACGAGTTGATCGGCCAATTTGCCAAACGCTCGATTCCCACCGTGGGGCTGGCCTTCGGCATCGATCGCCTCCACGACGTGATGGAGCAACTGAAGATCGGGCCGCAACCGACGGGCACAGCGGTCGCGTTTGTCACTATCTTCGGCCCCGAGCAGGCCCAGGCGAGTATGGCGTTGGCCAGCGAACTGCGCGCCGCTGGCCTCAACACCTTGCTCAGCTTAGAGCCAAACGCGGGCTTGGGCAAACAGTTCAAAGAGGCCGACCGCAAAGGTGCCCGTTTTGCCCTCGTGCTCGGCCCCGACGAGTTGGCGCAGGGCGACGTGGTGGTGAAAGATCTGCGGAGCGGCACCCAGGAGAGCGTTGCGCGGGGTGCGGTGGTGGAGTGGATCGGAAATAGCTTGAACCTCTCTACAGCAACACCATAAAAAGGCATGACCCAAAACCAAGACATCCTCTGCCCGGCATGTCACCATGCCAATGCGCCCCAGGCGCGTTATTGTTGGCAGTGCAGCCACGATGTCATTCTCAATAACTTGGGGCCGCGTTACTTCCTCACCCGTCTGCTGAAGGCGGGTGGGCAGGGCGCGGTCTTTCAGGGGCGCGACGAGGCCGGGCAGATCTATGCGATCAAGGAGATGCTCGATAGCTTCAGCGATCCCACTGAACGCGCCGAGGCGGTAGCCCGTTTTCAGGCTGAAGCGGCCATGTTGCGCCAGTTGACCCATGCCAACATTCCGCGTTTCTACGCCTCCTTTGATGATGAGGGTCGCCACTATCTGGTGATGGATTTCATCAAGGGGGAGGATCTCGAAGATATTGTGGAGCGTGAGGGGGCGCAGCCCGAGGCGCGGGTGTTGGCTTGGGCCGCGACGTTGTGCGACGTGCTGGAGTATATGCACAGCCAAGGGCTGATCTACCGCGATATGAAGCCCGCGAATGTGATGCTTGAGCAGGCGACGGGTAGGCTCAAGTTGATCGATTTTAGCATTGCGAAGCCGTTTCAGCCCAGTGTGCGCGGTACGCAGATCGGCACGCCCGGCTATGCGCCGCCCGAACAGTACCAGGGACTGGCGACGAAGCAGTCCGATATCTACGCCCTCGGCGCAACGCTGCACCACCTGCTCAGCGGGCACGATCCGGATGCGTCGCCCTTCAAATTTGCTCCTCTGCGTACCCTTGTGCCTACCATTTCGCCGCAAACCGAAGCGGCGGTGGCGCGGGCGCTAGAGATGCGTCAGGCTGATCGCTTCCAGAGCATCGCCGAGTTGCGGGCTGCGCTCTTTCCTGCGCCCGCCGCGCCCCAGGTGCATTCGCCCCGAACCATGCCGGTTGCCCCGCCCTCAGCGCCGCCTCGCCCCAGCCCGGCGAGCCCGCCGCTGCCACCTGCACCCGCGCCCGCGCCCAGCGCCAACCCCATCTCGCGGGTCGTCTGGGCCTTCATACTTGGCATCATCTCCTTCGCCGGCGTCACGCTCTTCACTAGCCAATCTCAACTCTCTCCGTCTTTCCCACTTTCACCTCCACCACCGACGATCACCCCTGATACGCGCCCCAGCGAGCTGCGCACCATCGTCTACACTCTTGAAATCTCATTTGATGCTGATCACGAACTCAATTGGACCGAAATTCGTGGACGTTTTATTGTTCTGTTTCAGCGTAGGGTACGCGCAGACTATGCCTGTTGTGATCCGAGTCTCTTTGCGACACCCACATTTATGCAAGGGCCAGAACTGATTGGCATGGATGGGGAGAAGAGCATCTACCAGGCAACTCTTGGTACGGTCGTGCTGCTCTATGGCGAAGAGATCCCCAACCTCGACGAAGAGGTAGTGACTATGCCAAGCGCAAGCATCATGGGCGACTGGCTGCCTGAACTGGTGCATGTACCCGCTGGCCCCTTCCTGATGGGCGGTCGCACTCCTGATAGCCTGTCACTGGGCATCAATGAGCCGCAACATACCCTGACGCTACCCGACTACTGGATTGGCAAGGTTCCGATCACCAATGCCCAATTCCGTCCCTTTGTTGAAAGTGATGGCTACCAGAACCAGAGCTACTGGACCGTCGCGGGGTGGGCTTGGCGCGAACAAGAGGGGATAAGCGAGCCACTGTTTTGGCATGACGAGCGCCTCAACCGTGACGACCAACCGGTAGTTGGGGTGAGTTGGTATGAGGCGGTGGCCTATGTGCGCTGGCTGAGTGCCACGACCGGACACCCCTTTCGCCTACCCACCGAAGCCGAATGGGAGAAGGCGGCGCGCGGCCCCGACGGACAGATCTACCCCTGGGGCAATCAGTGGAACGCGCACCGCCTAAACCACGTCGGCAACAACTTAAAATCCTACAGAAATAGCACGCCCCCCCAAGTAAGGATGATAAGGGGATGAAAATCGTGCTATACTGCCCCATACCGTTTCACCTGTGAGGAGATGACATGACGACAACACCCCTTCCGCCTATCACACGATCGCTTGAAGACTATCGGCGTGAACAATTGATGAGCGTTGATGAATGGGCGGCCCATCTCGGCATGACCGAGCAGACGTACCGGCGAATGCTTGCCAACCCTGAGAGCGTGCGGATGGCGACCAAGCGGAAAGCGCGCGCCATATTAAAGGTTTCACCCTATCTCGTCCGTGAATTTTACCCTCAGCCATCGCCAACCGTTGTGGCACAAGCTCTGGAAGCCTATCGCCAAGGCAACGCAGATGGCTGGATTGCCACCGACCCTGATAGTGGCGAGACAACGGGAGAGGTTTTTGATGGCGCAGGGCGCCTGATCAATAGCCAGAGGGGTGCGTAGTGCAACCGCTCCGTTGGGCCAGAGTGGTCTATGCACGCCAAGCCTACGCCATGATCCAGACGATGGGCAACGAGCACCGTCGTCTGTTTGATGCCGCTATCGCCGCGATCAAGAACGGGCCTGATGACGGGCAATTTGTCGCCAAGGAGGCCGATGGCACGATCATTCGGCAGTTCTCCGCGCAAGATGTGCATGTGCAGTACGCGGTGAAGTTCTGGACGATTGGTCGTGTCCTGCTAGTGACCCTCATTGAGATTCGACACTGGGAACCGCTTGATGATAGCCCGCCGCTCGGCACTCGCTTGAACTAGGCAGACGCTTCGTCCTCTCCCCTCACCGCAACGCATCTTGCAGGCTCGCCACGGTATGCAGGTCGTGTAGATCAACGCCGAGGCCAATGAGCGCTTGGGCCACTTCGGGGCGGATACCGGCCAGGGTGACGTTGGCCCCCATAAGGCGCGTGGCCGTGGCGACACGCAAGAGCACTTGGGCGACTTGGGTGTCCACAATAGCGACGCCGGTCACATCAAGAATGACGCGGCGGGCCGCGCCGCCTTCGACACGCCTGAGAACCGAGGCGAGAACCTGCTCGGCGCGGGCGCTGTCGATGTTGCCGACGAGCGGCACCACGAGGGTGTCGTCGCGGATGGGCATCACCGGCACGGAGAGCTCGGCAATGACGCGGTTGAGATCCCGCTGTGCTTGCAGGCTCGTCTGAAGCTCTAGCGCAGCAGCTTGCTGTTCGGCAGCGAGTCGTTCAAGCGCAGCGGTACGCTCCGCGACACGGGCTTCGAGCGAACTATTGCTGGCGGCGAGGGCTTGGTTGGCGGCTTCCGCTTCGCGCCGTGCTGTTTGTGCGGCACCTAAAGCTTGGTTGATGCTGTGGGCGCTCAACGAGGCAACTGCCGTCGCGATGACAAGCAGAATCGCAATACTTAGCGCATTGGGGGTAATCTCCACACTTGTACGCAAATCTGCGGGTAGGTTGCCCACCGCGAGCGCCATGCCGCTCAGGCACAAGAGCAAAACCAACCAGATCTGCTTGGTTGGGAGCAGAACGCCAGCTAAAAGTAGCGCGATGACCAGGTAGAAGGGCGTGGTCAATTGGCGATTGATCGCCACGCTCGTTCCGGTGGCGGTCAATACCGCGCCGATCACCATGCCAATAAGCAGCCAACCCGCCAGCGTAACGTAGCCTTGGCGGGCGAGTAGCGCACTCCCCAAGGTGACAAAGATGGCCACCGCGAGAATGGGAAGGATCTGCCACGTATCGGGGCGTCCAAGCACAATTGGGAGGTAGGTAAGAATGACCATGCTCAGGGCACATGCGATCACCACCAGGTTGCGCCCGCGTCGCTGCACTTCGCTGTCGGGCGAGTACACCGTGGTCAGTTGTGTATAGAGAGCCGTAAAAGTTAATCTATTCATAGAGTAAGCCGGGCTAGATTTTACCAATATCTTGGAGTATAGCAGAGTTGTATTACCATTTTTTGTGGCGTGCGGGCGGCTGCGCCGCCCACACGCCACAAAAAAGGGGTTTTTTCGGGGGCGGCGCAGCCGCCCCCGTCCCCCCAGCGGGGTTTGGGGCGTCGCCCCAAACCCCGTTTTTTGTTTCGTTTTGGCGGCTTCGCCGCCAAAACGAAAGAAAGAAAGAAAGTTCTTCGGGGGAGGCGAAGCCTCCCCCGAACCCCCACCGGAGGCGGTTTTGACGTAGCCCTACCCCGCGCCCCCCCAGCGGGGTTTGGGGCGACGCAGCCGCCCCCAAACCCCCGCCGCAGGCTTGACTTCATGCGTATGGGGCGTAGCCCCGTCGCAAACCATGCCCATATCGGCTATAATCAGGCTACCCACAACAGCAATCTTTGAGCAGTGCGGAGAAGCCCCCGATGGCCTTCAAATTCATTCCGACGGAACTCGACGAGGTAATTATCGTTGAGCCGGACTGTTTTCGTGACGAGCGCGGCTTTTTTCTGGAAACCTATCGCCAGAGCGACTACGCCGCCAATGGCATCCCGTATACGTTTGTGCAAGACAACCACTCCCAGTCGCGGCAGGGGGTCTTGCGCGGTTTGCACTATCAGGATATGACCGAGCCCATGGCGAAATTGGTGCGCTGTTCGCACGGCGCGATTCTTGATGTGGCAGTGGATCTGCGTTTTGGTTCGCCCACGTTTGGCCGCTGGGTTGCGGTGGAGTTGAGTAGCGCGAATGCGCGGCAACTCTTGGTGCCGGTAGGTTTTGGCCACGGATTTTTGACTCTTTCGCCGGTAGCCGAGGTGCAATACAAATGTTCAGGCTACTACAATCAGCGCGCTGAAGGTGCGGTGCGCTGGGATGATGCGGAGCTTGGGATTGCGTGGCCGTTGGCGACACCGATCATTTCAGAGCGTGACCAGCAGGCCATGAGTCTGGCAACCTACCGCGAGCGTCCGGCGTTCCTCTTTGCGCATGAAGGGCGGTAAGAAGCTATGCTCTCTCGCGTTGCTGACTGTCTCTACTGGATGAGTCGCTATTTAGAGCGGACGGAACATACGGCGCGTTTGTTGAGTGTTGGCCTGACGCAGACGTTGGGGCAGAATCCTGCGGCTGCGCAGCCGCGTTGGGCGCGCATCCTTAACGCTCTACACAGCCCCACGCTGCTCAAGCTTGAGGCTGATGCCTATGCGATCACGGAGAATCTGACCTTCGATGCGGACAATGAGAGTTCGCTGGTGGCGTGTATTGCCCTCGCCCGCGAGAATGCGCGCCAGGTACGCGAACAGATCAGTTCGGAGATGTGGGAACACCTGAATCGGCTCTACCTGCGTATGTGTACCAGTTCGGCAGAGGAGATTTGGCAAGAAGGGCCCATCGAATTCCTGCAGTCGGTCAAGGAGGGTGCGCACCTCTTCCAGGGGATTACCGACGCGACGATGAGCCACGATGAGGGCTGGTATTTCATTCAGGTGGGGCGCTACATTGAACGCACCGATGCAACGGCGATGTTGCTCGACACCCATTTCCGGCCTTACCTCGCGGCACAGCCCGACGAGCCGCCACCGCTAGAGTTTAACG
>RSAS01000313.1 GCA_003934145.1 Candidatus Viridilinea halotolerans
GCTCTCCCTTATTTGAAAGGTATTGGGGCATGGCCCCCGAAAAATCTCCCCTTCCGGCAGGGTTTTAGGGGCCGCATGCCCCTTAACGTAATGCGCATGGGGCGCTGCAGCCCCAACAGCGTTGCGTTTTGACAGCGCAGCCGTCAAAACGCAACGAAAAAAAGGAAACAACCCAATGAGCGCCTACGCTCACCCTGAAGTATTAGTTGATAGTGAGTGGGTCGTGGCCCATCAGGCCGATCCCAAGGTACGCTTGCTGGAGAGCAATGAGGATCTTTTGCTCTACGAAACCGGCCACATCCCGGGGGCGGTCAAAATTGATTGGATCACCGACCTGAACGATCCGGTGGTGCGCGACTATCTTGATGCCGCCCGTTTCAGTGAGTTGATGGTCAGCAAAGGGATCAGCAACGATACCACGGTGGTCATCTACGGCGACAAGCACAATTGGTGGGCCACCTACGCCTTTTGGGTCTTTAAGCTCTTCGGCCACGAAGATGTACGGCTGCTCAATGGCGGGCGTGCTAAGTGGATCGCCGAGGGGCGCGAACTCACCCGCGTGGTGCCAAGCTACCCGCCGGGCAACTATAGCGCCCCCGCCCGCGACGATACCAAAATTCGCGCCTTCCGCGCCCACGTACACACCCAGATTGGCCTTGGCACTGGCACGGCCCTCGTGGATGTGCGCAGCCCGCAGGAATTCACCGGCGAACGCACCCACATGCCCGAATATCCGCAAGAGGGCACCCTGCGCGCTGGTCACATCCCGAGCGCCGTCAGCGTCCCCTGGGCGCAGGCCGTGCGCGACGACAGCACCTTCAAGAGCGCCGACGATCTGCGCGAGCTCTACGCCAGCCAGGGCGTTACACCCGACAAGGACGTCATCTCTTACTGCCGCATCGGCGAACGCTCTTCGCACACTTGGTTCGTCCTCACCTACCTGCTCGGCTACCCCCGCGTGCGCAACTACGACGGCAGTTGGACCGAGTGGGGTAACGGGGTGGGCCTGCCCATTGAGCGCAGTGTGTAATTGAGGCGTAAGACAAGGTTCGTGGCAACGTTACAGTTTGCGCCAATAGGTAGTGCCGACTTTAGTCGGCTTCCCATTGCTGCCAAAAACCTCAGCCGACTAAAGTCGGCACTACGATTGTAAAGCGCGAAGCCCCTTTCTGAAACCATGTCTAACGAACTATGCACCGCCAAGCCATCATTGACCACCTGCTCGACCATTACGACAATCCGCGCCACTGCGGCGCACTCGCCGAAGCTGACATCGTGATGCCGGGCGGTATCCCTACCTGCGGCGATACACTGACCATTTACCTCAAGGTGGATGCGGCCAGCGAGCAGATTACTGGCCTCAGCTTTGAGGGCCACGGCTGCACCATTAGCCAAGCGGCGGCATCGCTGCTCTGCGAACATCTTCAGGGCGCTCCGCTCGCCACCGCCGAGTTCATGGATGATGCCACACTCTTTGCGCTCATTGGCCCTGAAGTCGCTCGCTCGCGCCCGCGTTGCGCTACGTTGGCACTCAATACGCTCAAGGCGGCCATTATGTCCTACCGCCGCCGCGGGCACTTGGGGTGAATCTTTTTTGGGCAAGCCCCAAGCCCCGAAGGGAGATTCTTCGGGGGCCATGCCCCCGAACCCCCAACGGGAGGGGGATTCTTC
>RSAS01000692.1 GCA_003934145.1 Candidatus Viridilinea halotolerans
GAGTTTCGCCGCGCCTGGCCCGGCGGCTGGGCGCTCGTCTCGCTGCCCACGAGCCGCGCCGCCTTCGACAGCGAGCGGGGTGTTCTTTGGGGCGCGCTAGGCAACCCTCATTGCTGCATGGTATACTTGTAGCTATTATTGAGTGTGTATGCTAATTGACTCGAGTTCACCCAACATTTGCATGCCAGTACATCGGTCTTGAGCCAATTGGACGGGCGGTTCAAGCTATGGACATCTTTCAACTACGCGATCGCCTGATCGAAGACTACAACGCATATATCAGCAGCTTCTTCCAGATTCGAGATGCGCGCATTCGTGCGACAGTGGCGGCGACGGTTCGCGATGGCCTACTCTGGCCCGAGTCGCTTATTCAACTCAACCCAGCCTTTGCCCCTGGAGCTTGGATTGATGCGTTGGTTGCCGATGGGGTGTTGCACGAAGAGTGTAGCCGCATCTTTCGGAAAGACAAAGATGACCCTGAGTATTACGGGTTGGGTAGCCCGCTCCGCCTCCATCAGCACCAAGAAGCTGCGGTGCGCATTGCTCGTCAGGGCCATAATTATGTGTTGACCACCGGCACTGGATCGGGCAAGAGTCTGGCCTATCTTGTCCCGATTGTCGATCATGTGCTGCGTCGTGGAGCGGGACGGGGTATCCAGGCGATTATTGTCTATCCTATGAATGCGTTGGCGAATAGTCAGGAGGGGGAACTCAAGAAGTTTCTGCACATCGGCTACGCTGATGGACAAAGCCCGGTCTCCTTTGCACGATATACCGGGCAGGAGGATGATGCGGCACGTCAGGCAATTATTGCGAACCCGCCCGATATTCTCCTGACGAACTATGTGATGCTGGAGCTCATCCTGACGCGGTGCGCTGAGCGGCAGTTGATTGCTGCGGCACAGGGCCTGCGTTTCCTGGCTCTTGACGAATTGCATACCTATCGAGGTCGCCAAGGGGCAGATGTGGCTCTCTTGGTGCGTCGTGTGCGCGATCGGTTGGCAGCCGATCACCTGCAATTCGTTGGCACCTCAGCAACACTGGCCAGTGCTGGCACGTTTGCTGAACAACAGATCGCGGTGGCTGCGGTCGCATCGCAGATCTTTGGTACACATGTGTCGCCTCAGCATGTTATTGGTGAAACGCTCCGTCGCATTACCACTGGCTTTAGTAAGGATGATGCTCTGTTTACTACCGCGCTATGTGCGCGGCTACACGATTCGCATGCGCGGGTACCCACTACGTATGTAGAGTTTGTGGCTGATCCGCTATCGCGCTGGATTGAGAGTACGTTTGGTCTAACCACTGAGCTAGGTGGATCGCGCCTCGTGCGCTCGCTACCATGCAGTATCAATGGGCCAGAGGGGGCGGCGCATGAATTGCATCACCTCACCGGCGTCGCCGTGGCCGACTGTGCAGCGGCGATCCAGGCGGGCTTGCTCGGTGGCTATGATTGTGAGACCGATCCAGAGACAGGGTTCAGACCGTTTGCCTTTCGCTTGCACCAATTCATCAGTCGTGGTGACACGGTCTATGCCTCCTTGGAACCAGAGGAGCAACGCCACTTGACCCTGCATGGTCAGCAGTTTGTCCCTGGTGATCGCGGAAAGTTGCTCTTCCCTCTCGTGTTCTGCCGTGAGTGTGGTCAAGAATACTATAGTGTTCGGCGCATCCGCGATCCTCAATCTGATCACGAACTCTTCACACCACACATTCTTGGCGCAGCTTCTGATGATGAGAACAATGTTGGCTATGTCTACCTCAGTAGCACCAAGCCATGGCCTGATGAGTGGGATGAACAGGTCGCTTGTCTGCCTGAGGAGTGGCTGGAAGAGCATCGTGGGATGTTGCGCGTGCGCTCGAATCGCCGCAGAGATCTGCCGGAAGCACTACACAGCGCACCAAATGGCAGGATTGGTGGCGGGGATGTGGTGTGCCACTATGTTCCAGCGCCGTTTTGCTTCTGCTTAGCTTGTGGTGTCTCCTATGGCACTCGTCAGAGTTCAGATTTTGCCAAGCTGAGTACGCTTAGCTCAGAGGGGCGCAGTACGGCTACCACGATCCTGAGTCTCTCGGCTGTTCGTGCCCTCATGGCATCCACGCTACCAAAACGGGCGCAGAAATTGCTGAGCTTTACCGATAATCGCCAGGATGCGGCGCTTCAGGCGGGGCACTTCAATGATTTTGTTGAGATTGGAGTGTTGCGTGCTGCACTGTTGGCAGCGGCATGTCGTGCCGGTGGGCCGGGCTTGCGCCACGACGAGTTGACCCAGAAGGTCTTTGATGCGCTCAACCTGCCTTTGACAGCTTATACCGACAATCCGGAGGTGCGCTTCCAGGCACTACGTGATACGCAGCGTGCCTTGCGTGAGGTGTTGGGGTATCGTATTTATCGTGATCTGCAGCGAGGCTGGCGCATCACATCACCAAACCTGGAACAGTGCGGTCTGCTTGATATCCAGTATGAGTCGCTTGACGAGGTGTGCGCAGCCGAAGATATTTGGCAACATGCCCATCCAGCCCTCGCCGGGGCGACGCCCGCAACGCGGAAGCTGATTGCCAAGACGCTCTTAGACCTCATGCGGCGTGAGTTGGCGATCAAGGTTGACTATCTCGATGAGCGCTACCAAGAGCGTATCCAGCAGGAGAGTAGTCAACGGCTGAAGGCACCTTGGGCGCTTGACGATAATGAGCGGTTAGAATACGCCACAGTCCTCTATCCGCGCTCGCGTGGTTCGCATGACTATGGTGGCAACTTCTACCTCTCGCCGCGTGGCGGCTTCGGCCAGTTCCTCCGTCGTCGCACAACCTTCTCCGAATTCTCGGATCAATTACGCTTGGAAGATACTGATGCAATCATCCGCGATCTACTAACTGGTCTCCAGCAGGCCGAACTAGTAACCGTCGTCGTACCAGCACGCGATGCGACGGATGTACCCGGCTACCAACTTCCAGCCGCCGCGCTGCGTTGGGTGGTTGGGGATGGGGAGCATGCTTTTCGTGACCCGATTCGCATCCCGAGTGCGTCGCAAGAGGGCAGCCATACGAACAGGTTCTTTGTTGACTTCTATAAGCATGTGGCGGCAACCCTGTTGGGCCTAGAGGCGCGTGAGCATACGGCCCAAGTACCCTCGTGGGATCGTCAAGAACGGGAGGCAGCTTTTAAGGGAGCCGACCTTCGTATTCTCTACTGCTCGCCAACAATGGAATTGGGCGTCGATATTGCCGAGTTGAATGTGGTCAATATGCGCAATGTGCCACCGACACCGGCTAACTATGCCCAGCGGAGTGGCCGTGCCGGACGCAGTGGCCAACCAGCGCTGGTTTTCACCTATTGTTCCACCGGCAGCCCGCATGATCAATACTTCTTCAAACGACCCGAACGGATGGTTGCCGGGATGGTGACCCCACCACGGCTTGATCTCGCCAACCAGGATCTCATTCGTGCCCATATTCATGCCATCTGGCTTGCCGAGACCAGCATGAACCTTGGTAGGTCGTTGCGCGATCTGCTCGATTTAGCGGGTGAAGAGCCGACACTGGCGCTGTTAGAGAGTGTTCAGGCCGATATTAGCAATGCGGGTGCGTTGCGCCGAACTCGTGTACGGGTTGAGCGGCTACTGGACTCACTTCGTTCGGAATTGCAAGCTGCGGGTTGGTTTCAGGATGCATGGATCGATGCGGTGCTTGCCCAAGCACCGCATGCATTTGATCAGACATGTGAACGTTGGCGTGACCTCTACCGGGCTGCCCTCATGCAGGCGCGCGCTCAAGATCGCATTATCCGCGACGCATCACGGAGTCCTGAAGATAAGAAGCAGGCTCAGCGTCTGCGACGCGAAGCCGAAGAGCAGCTTAAGCTGTTGACAGAGATCGATAATCTAGCCCAATCAGATTTCTATAGTTATCGCTACTTTGCCAGCGAGGGCTTTCTGCCCGGCTATAACTTTCCTCGTCTACCGCTTTCCGCCTTTATTCCAGCACGACGCACGAAGCAGCGTGATGAGTTTCTCTCACGGCCTCGTTTTTTGGCGATCTCAGAGTTTGGCCCGCGTGCGATCATCTACCATGAAGGCTCACGCTACACGATCAATAAGGTCATCCTCCCGCCGACATCCGAATATGAGCCACTCACGCGGCGAGCAAAGCGCTGTGAGGACTGCGGCTACCTCCATCCGCTTGCTGATGCTGATGGCCCAGATCTCTGTCAGCGCTGCGGGGCACCATTGGAGATGGCCCTGCACAACCTCTTTCGGCTACAGAATGTTGCGACAAAGCGGCGTGATAAGATTAATTCCGATGAAGAAGAGCGCATGCGTTTTGGTTATGAGATTATCACTGGTGTGCGTTTCGAAGATGTTGGCGAACGTGCTAGTCCGGTACGCACGGCCAACGTGCTGCGCGAAGGGGTGCTGCTTGCGCGACTCACCTATGGCCACACAGCAACGCTCTGGCGTATGAATTTAGGGTGGACACGGCGTCGGGATAAGGAACAGCGCGGCTTTATGCTCGACTTGGAGCGTGGCTACTGGGCCAAGAATGACCTCGTGGCCGATGATGAAAGCGATGCGCTCTCGGCGCGAACGCAGCGTGTGATCCCGTATGTTGAAGACTACCGCAACTGCCTCTTGTTTGAACCAGAAGCAACGTTAGAGGTTGGCGTTATGGCATCGCTTCAGGCTGCATTGAAGCATGCCATTCAGGTGGTCTACCAACTAGAAGACAATGAGCTTGCCGCTGAACCCTTGCCTAGCGCGGAGAAGCGGCGCGTGATTCTCTTTTACGAGTCGGCTGAGGGTGGGGCAGGTGTCCTGAGTCGTCTGCTTGATGATGCGGGGGCGTTGGCTCGTGTTGCCCAAGAGGCCTTACGCATCTGCCATTTTAACCCAGAGACGGGCGCAGATGAACGCCGCGCCCCCCGTTCTATCCTGAGCGAGTTGCCCGTGATAACGCCCAACAGGTATGTCTGGAAGACTGCGGCTATACGGTAATCCGTTTTGCCCATACCGACGATTGGAACACGCTATTGGCCCGCTTCCCCTATGTCTTTGGCATGTAGGCTTCTGGTATTCAGCAAGTAGAGCAGACAAGCAATGCCAACCATTTTGCGAATTGACGGACACCGGTTCTTCTTCTACAGTCGCGAGACGAATGAACCACCCCATATTCATGTGCAAACGGCAGAGAAGGCGGCAAAATTCTGGTTGAGTCCTGTGGCACTAGCTCGCTCAGTCGGCTACAATCAGAGCGAACTCGGATGGCTCTACACGTTGGTGGAGCAGAACCAGGCAATGTTTCTGGAGAAATGGAATGAGTATTTTAGCGCATCGAACATCTGATGAAGCGATCATCACGCTGTCGCCACAGGCTGTTGCGATCCAGTGCGATGAGGCTTCGCTACGCATACAACTCGCCGATGGACGTGAACTGAGTATACCGCTCGTTTGGTTTCCGCGTTTGCTGCGCGCTACACCAGAGCAGCGTCAGAGTTGGCAGTTGATCGGGCAAGGTGAGGGCATTCATTGGGAAGCCGTCGACGAGGATGTTTCGGTCGCAAGCCTGCTGGGGCTACCAAGCGATTGAATTGTTTGCGCTTCCCTGTTATTGAGAATATGGTATGGCCATACATGGCACCTTTGCGGTTGGCTCGCTTGTGCGTACCCGTGGGCGCGAGTGGGTTGTGCTGCCCGAATCGACCGATGATATGCTGGTGTTGCGACCTCTTGGTGGTACTGAGGACGAAGTTGCCGGGGTCTACCTGCCTCTTGAGTTGGTCGAACCAGCCCGCTTTGCTCTGCCCGAGCCGACAAAGCGCGGTGATGCGCAGTCATGTCGTCTGCTGCGCGATGCGGTGCGCTTGGGTTTTCGCTCCAGTGCCGGGCCATTTCGTTCGTTTGCGTCTATTGCTGTCGAGCCGCGGCCCTATCAACTGGTGCCGCTGTTGATGGCGCTCAAGCTCGATCCGGTGCGCTTGCTTATTGCCGATGATGTTGGGATTGGGAAGACGATTGAGGCTGGTCTCATCGCGCGTGAGTTGCTGGATCGTGGCGAGGCGACCCGTCTCGCCGTGCTCTGTCCACTTTCTTCGCGGAGTTCTCGACAACTTTGAACTACTCTGGCCGCACCTGAACCACGTTGCTCACGAGCGCGGCCAGCACCTCTTTGCCTCCCATCGCCGGGTGCGCATAGCTTCGCATGCGCGCGGCGTCAGCTACCGGGTGGAGGCGCAGACACCACCCGATGTATTGGGAGTCTATATCTTCTAACCCGCGAACGCTGGCTATTGCCGCTTTTTCAAGAACTCGGCTATGGCCGCCTACAGATCGCGAAGCCGGTGGAGGTGAGCAGCAAGAGCTACGCCCTTTCACATGGCTGGGAGCACGTACCCATCCACCTCGTTGGCTGTCGTGTTGATCTTGACCGGCGTACTCCAGGCGTTGCTGGCGCTGCCAAAGGAACCCCGCACAGTCTGCTACAGGAAGCTTTGAATGGTAGCAGCAACCACCTCTGGGGCTTTGTTACCAACGGTCTGCGGCTGCGTGTGCTACGCGATAGTGTGCGCCTAACCCGCCAGACCTATGTCGAGTTTGACCTTGAGGCCATGTTTGAAGGCCACGTCTATGCCGACTTTGTGCTGCTCTGGCTGGTCTGCCACCAGTCGCGGGTGGAGGCTGACCGCCCTGAACTCTGCTGGCTGGAGCGCTGGTCGCGGGCGGCCCATGAGCAGGGATCGCGGGCGTTGGAGCAGTTGCGCGATGGCGTGGAGGAGGCTATCACGGCGCTTGGCTGTGGCTTTTTGCGGCATTCGGCCAATGGCATCCTGCGCGATCGGCTACGTTCCGGTGAACTCACGAAACAGGACTACTACCGCCAGTTGCTGCGGCTAGTCTATCGTCTGTTGTTCCTCTTCGTCGCTGAGGATCGCGACCTGCTGCTTGATCCGCAGTCTAGCCCCCAGGCACGCGACCGCTACCGGCGCTACTACTCGCTTGCCAGCCTGCGTCGGCTGGCCGAGCGCCGCCTTGGTACACGCCATGGAGATCTCTACCAGCGGGTGCGCCTCGTCATGCGTCTGTTGGGCAGCGACGATGGTGAGCCTGCACTGGGCTTGCCGGCGCTTGGCGGCTTTCTCTTCTCCAGGAATGCGCTACCGGATCTGGAATTGGCGGAACTGACCAATCACGACATGCTTGATGCTCTTCGTGCGCTGGCCTTCATCCATGACCGCCACGGCAGGCGCTTGGTGGACTACAAGCACCTGGGTGCCGAAGAGCTTGGGAGTGTCTACGAGTCGTTGCTGGAGCTACATCCGCTCTTGCATATCGATGCTCCTAGCTTTGAACTTCAGGTGGCAGGAGGGAATGAACGCAAAACGAGCGGCAGTTACTACACGCCAGACAGTTTGATCACCTGTTTGCTCGATTCAGCCCTGGAACCCGTACTTGATGAGGCGGCGCACAAATCTAAGTCGGCAGAGGCACTTCTCAGCTTGAAGATTGTCGATCCGGCCTGTGGGAGCGGGCAATTTTTGATCGCCGCCGCCCACCGCCTAGCCCGCCGCTTGGCGGGGGTGCGTAGTGGCGACGAAGAGCCAGATCCCAAGACGCTCCGCTCTGCGCTGCGCGAAGTGGTTGGGCGCTGCATCTATGGTGTTGACATCAATCCACTCGCGGTTGAACTCTGCACCGTGCGCTTGTGGATGGAGGCATTAGAACCGGGCAAGCCACTTAGCTTCATCAGCCACCACATCAAGTGTGGCAATAGCCTGCTTGGCACCACTCCCACCCTCCTCATTCGTGGGTTACCCGACGCGGCCTTTGCACCCATCAGCGGCGATGATCGGGCAATGTGCAGCGCGTTGCGTCGGCAGAACAAGCATGAACGTACGACAGGACAACTCTCGTTTATCGACGCTACTGGTCGCCTCCTCTGGTTGCCAGCAGAGCGCATGGGCGCATGCTTCGCCGATGTCAGCGTTATCCCCGACAACGACATCGCGGGGGTACACCGCCGCGAGGAGGCCGACCGGCGCTGCCGTGAAGAGCGTGAACGCGCCGCGCCAGTGGTACGCACGCTGACGCCCGCCGAGGCGCTGGCTGAACTTGAAAACGTAGAACGTAGAACGTAGAACGTAGAACGTAGAACGTAGAACGTAGAACGTAGAACG
>RSAS01000917.1 GCA_003934145.1 Candidatus Viridilinea halotolerans
CGGCCCCCGAAAAACCCCTTGCGGCGGGGGTTCGGGGGCACGGCCCCCGAAAAACTCACAACTTCTTATAGCGCGGCTTATAGAAGGGCATCTTGACGGCACGGGCGCGCACGGGCTGGCCGCGGACGATCACCGCAAACTCGCTGCCCTCGGAACTGAGTCCACTGGGGACAAGGGCAATACCCAGGGGTTGGCCCAGGGTGGGCGAAGGCATACCTGTCGTGACGTGGCCGATGGGTTCACCTTGGAGATTGTGGACGGGATAGTCGCCGCGGGCAACGCCGCGCCCGAGTAGCTCGAAGCCGGTGATGCGGCGGGCGGGGCCTTGCGCCCTTACGGCGGCCAGCGCTTCGTGCCCGACAAAAGCGCCCTTGTCGAGCTTGACCACCCAGCCGAGACGCGCCTCGTAAGGGTTGATCGTCGCACTAATCTCGTGGCCATAGAGTGGCAGACATGCCTCGAAGCGCAGGCTATCGCGCGCCCCTAAGCCACAGGGTTGCACATGGCCGCCGCCACCCAACGCGAGCAGGGCGTCCCATGCCTCAACGGCGTGGTGGGCATCAAAGAAGAGTTCAAAGCCATCTTCGCCCGTATAGCCGGTGCGCGCAATCAGCGCCGTAAAGCCAAAAACGGTTGTCATGGCAACGCCATGGAAGGGCAAATGGGCGAGATCACCGAGCGTCGAATCGGGGGCGTGGGTCAAGAGATCCTGGGCCAGCGGCCCTTGGAGCGCCAGCATCGCCCAACGCTCCGAGCGATCCTCGATCTCCACATCAAAGCCAGCGCTATGCTGATCGAGCCAAGCCCAATCTTTGTCGCGATTGGAGGCATTAACAACGACAAGGAATTCGTCAAGTAGGTGGTAGATAAAGACATCGTCCACAATGCCCCCATCGGGCTGACAAAGCAGGCCATAACTGGCCTGCCCGAAGGGGATGGTTGCGACATTGCAGGTCAGCACATACTGAAGAAACTCCTCGGCCTGCTCACCGCGCACCATAAAGCGCCCCATATGGCAGATATCAAAGAGCCCGGCCTGCTCGCGGACGGCGCGATGCTCTTCCATAATGCCGCCATACTGCACCGGCATCTCCCAGCCGCCAAACTCAACCATGCGGGCCCCCAGCGCAACGTGGGTGTCAAAGAGCGGAGTACGTTTGAGCATGTATTCGTCCCTATTCTTTCAAGCCATCCCGCACCCGTTGCAACATTGTGCGGCATTCCAGCGCATAGCGGGCCAACTCCTCATCGCCGCTGGCGCGTGCTTCGGCAGCGACCTGCCAGAGGGCTTGAGCGGCGGGTTCTTCGAGCAGAATTGGATAGGCATCGAGTGCATCAGCAAGCTCCATTTCGCCCTCAGCGAGCAACAGGGCTTCAAGCGCCGCAGTGAGCCTCGCATCATTGTAGGGGGGCGCACGGTGCAAGTGTAGCAACGCCTCACGCCGCTCTTCTAGCAGTAGCGCAAGGCGTTCATTGCCCTCTTCTAGCGCCAACTCGATGCGCTCGGCCAAGAGCATCGCGGCATTGGGTTGTGCAAGCGCCGGGTAGTGTGTCACCACCGCCGCCAGTTCGGCGGCGCTTTGAGCGTGGAGCAGCGCGGTAAAGACCTCTTCGCCAATGGGGCGCGAGGCGGGCGGTGGCGCTTCAGGGCCAGACGTAAGTGGCAGCGCAACGGCTTCAGCCTGAGCGAGCACCGAAGCGACGGCGGGCAGCGCACTGGGGGTGGTTTGCGCCAACGCAGCCATCTGCTGCAACAGCGCCCGCGCCTGACGCAGGCTGGTCGCAACCTCATGAGAGCGCTGTTCTAACGCAACCTCCTCAAGTTGCATTAAAATCGTTGCATTTTCCGGATCAAGCAAAAGCGGGTATGTGGCGAGAACATGGTCAAGCTCGGCCATGTCATTGGCGGCCAAGAGCGCCTCAACCGCGATGAGCAATGGTGGAACCATTGGGGGGTGATTTTCGGGGAGGGTTTTGCCCTCCCCGAACCCATCCCCACGTTGTCGTCGCTGCGCTGCGCGGCGCAGCAGATGCGCAACACCGGCAAGGTCTTGGGCAATATCAACGTCACCCAAGTAGGGGCGACGCGCATCTTCGGGCAGCGCAGCGACCAGCATGGCGTGCAGCGCACGTGCTTGCTCACGCCACGCATGCTCTGCCGCACCGGGGGTCGGGGCAAAAATCACCCGGCGGGCCAACGCATCGTGAAAAAGCAGCGGTGCAGCAGCGGGGCCGCGCTGGCCACAAGCGGTACAGGTCACCAAATTCAACTCTTCGCGCAGCAGCGCCTCAACCGCCTCTGGCTCTTCTTGGGCATCCAGAATCAACCAGAGTGCCGCCGTAAATGCGGCACCGCAGGCGGGACAAGTCAGTTGCGACTGCTCCTGGTAAGCGATGGGCATAGGATTGTGCAATGTTCACGGATCATGAGCCGTAAGGCACGTTCCATTGTACCATCACTTGCGTTGCTGAGGGGGGGAGGAGGCGCCATTTCGGGCCCCTGAAAAGCCCTAGCCTCTCATTGCGTGAGCTTATACGCACGGAAAAAAACTCGTCGCCATCACCACCTGTAGGGGCGTAACAGCGGCCATCGCCCGATACCATGCAGAAGAGGGGAACGCGATGGCCGCTGCTACGCCCTTCCTAGAGTACCCCCAAGCTCCACAATGCGGCCCCCATGATTCCATTGGGGCTTGGGGCATCTTGAGCGTGCGCACGAGGTGCCGGGTAGGGTGCGCGCGGGAACCCGCTTCCCGCGCATCCTTTTCATACCCTACAAACCTAGTACTACCCCCACACAGGACTCTTGTACCCCCCATCCCTTCTGTATTACCCTAAAGTCTATAGTAATATAGCCTTGACACAACAAAATTTACCTACAGCGCAATTATCTCTTCTGTGTTGCGATCAGCGTATACGTTTCCAACGACGCTTTAGCTTCATATGTCATGTGGCATATGGGGTACGTAAAAGTTTCTGCTTCCCTTAGCGGCTTTGCGGCTTTGCGCGAGCTTATTTGAAAGGTATTGATCCAAAGACCTGGCAGGTGGGGCGCGTGCAGCCGCTTCTGGTACGCCAAAGATTCTACCGCGCCCCACCTGCTAGGTATCGAGAACCCTTAGAGACCTCACAGGTCTTGCTTCGACGCATGAACTTGACCGTGATCTTTGCTTGAATATCCCGTACAACTTAGAGACCTCACAGGTCTTGCTTCGACGCATGAACACCCCATCAGCAAAGACCTGTGAGGTCTTATCCCAAAACCTGCCAGGTGCGCGCCGTTGGACTCTTGGGGATACCACTGGCGGCTGCACGGCGCGCACCTAGCAGGTTGGTTGTCCGCTTTGCATCAGAAAACTCCTTACACCGCATCCAAAGCTTCGCAAAAGCTGCCTACCTGAGCTTCCACCCCTCCCGCCTCCCGCCTCCCGCCTCCCGCCTCCCGCCTCTCGCCTCCCGCGTCACCCAAGGAGAGTTCCATGCCTACCCACCACCCCCGCCGCCCCCTCGCCGCTCTGCTCGCCCTTATGCTCCTCGCGCTTGCCCCGCTGCTCGCTTTGCCTACCACCTCGGTACGGGCTAATACTGAGGTGGTGCCGGTGCAGTTACATTCATTTGGTATTGGCTCACCGATTGAGTTCAATGGCAAGCTCTTCTTCACAAGTTACGACGATGTGAATGGCCATGGTTTGTGGCAGACTGACGGGAGCATTGTCGGCACGCAGTTGCTGAAGGGCTTTGGTGGTGGTCAATGGAATTCTTCCTCAATACCACGCAGCTTTGCCGTCGTCGGCAGCACACTCTTCTTTAGCGCCAATGACAGCACTCACGGGTATGAATTGTGGAAGAGTGATGGCAGCGAGTCCGGAACAGTATTGGTCAAGGATATCAATCTGGGCAGCGGTAGCTCCAACCCGGGCAGCCTCACCGCCGTGGGCAATACGCTCTTCTTTGTCGCCAATGATGGCGTACACGGCAATGAACTCTGGAAGAGCGATGGCACTGAGGCTGGCACGGTGCTGGTCAAAGACCTCTACGCTGGCACAAATAGCGCATGGCAGAGTACTAGTTCTTTCGCCACCAACTTCTACGCCCTCGGCAATACGCTGCTCTTCACCACCGATGATGGCGTCAACGGCTATGAACTCTGGCGCAGTGATGGCACGAGTGCCGGTACCACGCTGGTCAAAGACATCTACCCCGGCGTCAATTCAGCCGCCTACAACAACTTCCGCCAGATTGGTAATCTGCTCTTCTTCAGCGCCAACGATGGGGTACACGGCCAGGAGTTGTGGCGCAGCGATGGTACGACTGCTGGTACCTTCATGCTCAAGGATATTAATACGGGGGTAACCAGTTCAACACCGCGTGATTTCACGGTATGGGGGAGCCAACTCTTCTTCTTTGCTACTGATGGGAGTTACACTGGCCTCTGGAAGAGCAATGGCACGGTGGCAGGGACGGTGAGGGTGGCGGAGGATGTTCAATTGTACCGATCATGGAGCCCTCCCTTCCTCTTCAACAATGTGATCTTCTTCTATGGTAGCCATAGCAATTGGTCAAACCAAGGACTCTGGAAGAGTGATGGCACTAGTGCGGGGACGGTGCGGCTTAAGGGGCTTTACGATATTGAGCAGTTCACCCCCATCAACAACACGCTCTTCTTCAGAGCAGCGGACTACTCCATCAGCGGCAACGAACTCTGGAAAACCGACGGTACCGCCGCTGGCACCCAACTGGTCAAGGACATCTATCCCGGTACCAATAGTTCAGAACCATCCGGCCTCACCGCTGTCAATAACATGCTCCTCTTCAGCGCCAACAACGGCACCCAAGGCTATGAACTCTGGAAGAGCGACGGCACGGCGGAGGGGACGGTCATGGTGCGCGACATTAATCCCTTGAGTGCCAGTTCGACCCCAAGCGGTCTCTTCGCCGTTGGCGATACGGTCTTCTTCAACGCCTCGGCTGGCGGTGCTAATGTCCTATGGAAGAGCGATGGCACCTACGCTGGCACGGTGCAGGTTTGGGATAATGGTATGGGCTTTATCCAGATATTCAATGGCATCCCCCTCCTCAGCAGCAGCGGTAATGACATCTACGCCCTACGCCACCAAGACTCCTCGCTCTACACCATTAGCGGGCGCGTCACCGATGGCGATGGCAACCCCATTGCGGGTGCGACGGTCGCGCATGGCACGACGACGACATTGAGTGGCACGGATGGGAGCTATAGCTTTAACGTAACGCCTGGCTCCTACACGCTGACGGCGACCAAGGAGGGGTGTTCGTTGAATCGCTCGTGGGGCGATATGTGGAGTGTCTCATCAGTCACCACCCCGCCCAACATCCGCAATGCGAACTTCGTGGGCAGTTGCTCCACCACGACCTACAGCGTCTCCGGGCGCGTCACCGCCAGTGATGGCAGTGGCCTCGCCGGGGTTACGATCTCCGATGGGGTGCGTAGCACGACGACTGATGCCAATGGCGACTACACGATTGCGGGGTTGTACCAGGGCAGTTACACCATTACCCCTTCGCGCAGCAACTACAACTTCAGCCCCAGTAGCCGTAGCGTCTCTATGAATAGTAGCCAAACCGGGGTGAACTTCACGGCGACGCAGCCCACCTATAGCGTCTCCGGGCGCATTACCACCAGCAATGGCAGCGGCCTCGCCGGGGTCACCGTCTCCGATGGGGTGCGTAGCACCACGACCGATAGCAATGGCGGCTATACGTTGGCCAATGTACCGGCGGGGAGCCATACGATTACGCCGCAACTCAGTAGCTACAGCTTCACTCCGGCCAGCCGCAGCATTGGGGTCAGTGGCAACCTTGATGGCCAAGACTTTAGCGCCACCGGCGGGCAACCGGTGGTCTACAGTGTCGCTGGCCGCGTCACCACCAGCAATGGCAGCGGACTCGCGGGCGTCACCGTCTCCGCTGGGACGCGCACGGCGACGACGAATGCCAGTGGCGACTATACGCTGGCGGGGGTGCCGGCGGGGAGCCATACGCTCGTGCCGGCGCTGGCGGGCTATAGCTTTAGCCCCAATAGCCGCAGTGTCAGTATCAGTGCCAACCTCGCGGCGCAGGACTTTACGGCGACCCCACTGGAGCCGCAGGGTGAGGAGTTGGTGCAGTCGCTGACGCCCAGTGAGGGGCTGAACAATCAAGCGACGGCGGTGACGGTGCGTGGCAATGGTTTTGCCACCACGACGCCGCCCATTGCCCGTCTGCTCGGTACGGCTGGTATCTTCGCACTGACCGATGTGGCCGCCGAGACGACGACGCGCTTTAGTGCGAATGTTCCTGCCGGCCTCGAGCCGGGCCTCTACGACCTGATTGTGACTAGCAATGGGCGCACGGGGATTCTGCCCAATGCCTTTATGGTGCTCTCCCCCTCTGCCGACCCGTTCATCAGTACCGTCGTGCCCGACGCGGGCTTCAATGATCGTCCGGTGGAGGTGGTGATCCAGGGGGCCAATTTCGGCGTAGGGGCTGTCGTCTACCTGGGTGAGACGATGCTCAACAGTAGCCGCCTCAGCAGCCGCTCGCTGATGGCGGTGGTGCCCGCCGGGGTTGCGCCGGGTAGCTACAGTCTGCGCGTCACCAATGACGATGGCAAGCAGGTGGTGTTAGCCAATGGCTATACGGTGCTGGATGCCGCCAGCGAACTCAACGACGATCTGCTCAGCAACAGCGACTACCTCTGGCTCGATCCGGTGCTGCCCCGCGTGAACCATCCGGTGCAGTTGGGCCTGCTGGTTGAGCGTATGGGTGGCAAAAACACGCTTGAAGCGGTTGAAGTTCTCTTCCGCCGCGATGCCGCCGATGGGCCGGAGTTGGGGCGTGGTGTCGTCAACTTCCTCGATCCACGCTCGATGGAGAGCACCACCCCCATCACCGTTACCTTTGACGCAACCGGCGAAGTGACCATCTACGCGATCATCGATCCGGATGGCGTGATTGCCGAGCATAACGAGCAGAACAACATCGTGCAGCGCACGATCATCGTCGCCCCCGCCGGCAGCGACCAGGTTCCGCCGGTGGTGGAACAGATTCGGATCAATGGCGGGGCGGAGGCGGCGGTCACGGCGGCGCAGATCAGTGTGGATGTGCGGGCGAGCGACCCGGCCCCGGGCAGCGACGTGGGCCATGTCAACATCATCGAATACATCTACAGCGACAGCATCAAACGCTGGGTGGCCATCGAACGTTCCGCCTGGCTGCCCTACCTCACCACCCCCGCCAACTACCGCTGGACACTGCAACCGCTGGCGGGCATGCGCTACATCCAGGTACGCGCCCGCGACGGCGCAGGCAACATCTCGATCGGCCAAGCGCGCCGCCTCGTCAACTACATCGTCAGCAACGACCGCATCGCCCGCGATCAGACCCGCGTCTACCGCTACATGCTGGCGCCGGGCCAGGCCTTCGAGGTCAACCTCGAAGTGATCGAAGGCGACGCCGACCTCTACGTCTGGTCATCACAGGCCGACCAGTCGGCCTGGGCGAGCAACCAGAGCGGCAGCGTCAACGAGCAGGTACGCATCGCCGCGAGCCAAGTGGTGCCAGGATTGTACCAAGTGGAGGTCTACGGCTACAGCGCCGCAAGCTACCGCCTCACCACCAACATCGGGGCCAGCGCTGCCAGCAGCGCAAGCCTCGCCAACGGCGGCGTTGACCCAAGCAAAACGCCCCCAACCACACCGGTTGTGCCGCTCAGCAGCCTACCGAGCGAGCACATGGGCAACCTGCCCGTCGCCGTCCCCGAGCTAGAGCAGCCCGCGACGGGCACCATGGTCTACCTGCCGCTAGTGCGGCGGTAGGGGCTTCACGTATGAAGCTAGCCCCTAGCGGGGGTTTGGGGGAGGCGAAGCTTCCCCCAAAAAGACTCTTTTTGCAATACCGCAAAAGAAACGCTGTTGCTCACGAAGCGCTTGTCATGCTGGGCGCAGCGAAGCATCTCTTTTCGACTGACGAGAGACCCTTCCCCTTCGCTGCGATCGAGGGCTTCGGCGCGCTCCTGAGAAACAAACGCCCCCGTCATGCTGAGCGCAGCGAAGCATCTCTTTTCGACTGACGAGAGACCCTTCCCCTTCGCTGCGCTCGAGGGCTTCGGCGCGCTCCTGAGAAACAAACGCCCCCGTCATGCTGAGCGCAG
>RSAS01000947.1 GCA_003934145.1 Candidatus Viridilinea halotolerans
GACGGCATCCCAATGCGGCAGGGCAGACCTGTGAGGTCTTATTTGAAACGTATTGAGATTAGACGATGTTCAGTTCGTAAGTGGACGCAGCGCCGCGCCCCGATCCCTTCTCAGCGTTGAGGCTTTTTTGGTGAGAAAGACCTAGTCTCACCACGCCAACACAACCCGGTTGTAACAACCACAAGAGAGGATGGATGCCGTATGGGGCAGATCGAGGGTTTTCTTAAATTCCGCCGTCAGGATCTCCAGGGCCGCCCAGTCGCCGAACGATTGCTCGATTTCCATGAGGTGTATGAAGCGCTGCCGGAAGATGCCGTTGTGGAGCAGGGTGCCCGTTGTATGGATTGTGGCATTCCCTACTGCCACGTCGCGTGTCCGCTGGGTAATTTTATTCCCTTCTGGAATGATCGGGTCGCTGAGAGCGATTGGCGGCAAGCGCTGGAGCAGATGCACCGCGATAACAATTTCCCTGAGTTTACCGGCCAGGTCTGCCCGGCCCTCTGTGAAGGCTCCTGCTCGCTCAGTTTGGGCTTTGAGCCGGTGGCTATTCGTTTGATTGAGCGCCAGATTATTGAGCATGGTTTTGCCCAGGGTTGGGTGGTGCCGGAGCCGCCGCAGACGCTGACCGGCAAGCGGGTGGCGGTGGTTGGTTCGGGGCCGTCCGGTTTGGCCGCAGCGCAGCAGTTGCGCCGTATGGGCCACGAGGTTACGGTCTTCGAGCGCGATGAGCGCGTTGGGGGCTTGTTGCGTTTTGGCATTCCCGATTTTAAGCTGGAGAAGCAGGTCATTGATCGCCGCCTCGCGCAGCTTGAGGCGGAGGGGATCACCTTTGTGACGAACACCCATGTTGGGGTGACATTGCCCGCTGAGGAGCTGTGTGCGGATTTTGATGCGCTCTTGCTGACCGGCGGTGCCCAACAGCCGCGTGATCTCAAGGTGCCTGGCCGCGATCTTGCAGGTGTTCATTTTGCAATGGACTATCTCAGCCAACAGAATCGGCGCTGCGCCGGTGAGACGCTTGATCCTGCGGTGGCGCTTGATGCCAAAGGGCGTCATGTGCTGGTGCTTGGCGGCGGCGATACCGGCGCCGACTGCGTGGGTACCGCGCTGCGCCAGGGTGCCGCCTCGGTCACTTCGTTTGAGTTGATGCCCCAGCCGCCCGCCGAGCGCGCCGCCGATAACCCCTGGCCCGAGTGGCCGCGCGTGCAGCGCAAGAGCAGCTCGCACGAAGAGGGGGGCGAGCGCATCTATAGTGTGCTGACCCGCCGTATCATCGGTGATGAGACGGGCCGCGTCAGCGCTGTCGCTGCCGTGCAGGTTGATTGGCAGCGCAACGAGCATGGCCAGTGGCAGATGACAGAGGTGGACGATAGCGCCTTCACCCAGCCCTGCGATCTGGTGCTGCTGGCGCTGGGCTTTAGCGGCCCGGTGCGCAGCGGTATGATCGAGCAGCTTGGCGTCGAACTCGGGGCCAACGGCGCAGTCGCTACCGACACCAACAAGATGACCTCGCGGCGCGGCGTCTTTGCCGCCGGCGACATGAGCCGCGGCCAGTCGCTGGTGGTCTGGGCGATTGCCGAAGGCCGTGCGGCAGCCGAGGGGATCAATTCCTACTTAGACATGGTTCGTGGCAACTTTACAGTTTGCGCCACCTAGGTAGTGCCGACT
>RSAS01000938.1 GCA_003934145.1 Candidatus Viridilinea halotolerans
AATCCATCAACTGTTCGGCTTCGTCGTTCTCTATGTCAAGCTGTGGACGACTGGTGATGTAGGCTCGCGGGAAGATGTGGTGGTCGTCGAGATCGCTTGTGCTCAAGCCGATCCGTTGGGTATTGCGCCAATCGTGAAGGCCGCGCGCATCAAAGGCGAGCAGATTCAGCACCCCACGATAGGTCTGACTGGCGCGTCGCGCGTAGCTGTAGAGGTCGGCAGGCTCGGTGACGAGTGAACGCAGGCGGCGGAAGTAGCCGCGCGCACTGATGCATTGGCCACGGGCAATCTGGGTGAGTGCTTGGCTATCGGCGATGATCACCTCGTTGGTTGAGGTGCTGTAGCGGTTGGCAAAGACTGAGGCCCAGTACCAGAACTCCACGAAGCGCCGCTGCTCTTCGTTGATCTTGTCGAAACTACCACCGATTTCACGCAGAAAGATCATCAAGGGGATGATCATATTCTCCGATGGCATCCAAGCCTGTGCCAGAATGTAGTGCTGGCTGTCGAGATAGGCGAGTACATCAGCATAGAGTTGACAGACCCCGCTCCAGAGCCGTTGGAAATCGCTGGCTTCCAAATGCTCCAGGATATAGCTCCGGTCAATCTGCATCTGGCCGCCGCGCTCGGTGGCGCAGATGAAGGCGATGGCGCGCACCACAACTTCACGGTTGAGGCGCAACTGCGTTTCGTTCTCAAATTTTTCAATCTTTGCGCGTAAGTTGAAGCCACTGTAGAGCTTGGCAGCAAGAATATCGATGAAGTTGAGCTGAATTCCTCGGCTATTGCTGCGCTCAAAGAAGAGGCAGAACTTCTCCATGCTCATGTCGAGCAGGTAGAAGGCGACCATCTTCTGGCGCTTGTAGAATTCAATCAAGCGCTTGATGGCGCGGCGGTAGATACGCAGCGCCAATTTGCGCGTCTCGGCATCGGCGTTCTGCAGATGCTTGTGTGCATAGGCCGAGGCGAGAAAACGCTCGTCTTTCTGCTCATCGTCCCACCCCTCGACTTCGGCAGTATAGGCATCGGCCAAACGCACCGCAATGCGATCAGCACGATCGTCGCCAGCGAACTCCTCAAGCATGCTCTCCAACTCCAGTTGCAGCGGATCCGCTTCGTTGCTCAGGTCGCGCACAATTAGGTAGACGTTATCAAGACCCACGATAGCCCGATAGAGCGACGTGAGGCGCTGTTGACCATCAAGTACAATCCGCAGATTCTGGGTTTGGGCACGGAGCTTCATCTCGTCACTGCTGATGGTATGCAGCACAAGCTTCGCATTGCTGCCGCGCCCCTTCCGTGGGCGCGTGTCAATCTCGCGCAGAGTCATGCCAAACGAGGGCTTGCCGTAGATGATCGTGCCAATAAAAATCTCCTTGACTAGCGAGTCGAAGAGATCGTAGGTACGATCAAGCTCCCAGCGAAAATCGCGCTGGAATTCAGGCAGCATGATCGTCTTTTTTTGGATGCCATGTACCGTGTCGAGCATTGATTCGGTGCGGGATTGGGTATCGTGCATGGCGCTGATCTCTCCTCAAATAGAAGTTGCATAGTTTACGCGGATACTATAGCACAAATGCGAATCAAACAAGGCTGTTTCACTCCGATTTCACCCACCCGACCGTATCTTTTGGCCCCTTTTTGCGGTACATGAATAGGCCCATGAA
>RSAS01000056.1 GCA_003934145.1 Candidatus Viridilinea halotolerans
AGCGAAGCATCTCTTTTCGACTGATGAGAGACCCTTCGCTGCGCTCAGGGTGACAAAGCAACGGGGCAATCAATAAAATCCACTTCCCTTAAGGGACCGCAGGCCCCGAAGAATCCCCCCTCACGGCGCGGGCGCGGGGGCGCAGCCCCCCGAAAAACGCTTGCTTTCGTTTTGGTGGCTTCGCCACCAAAACGAAAGCAAAAAGAAACTAACTGTCCCCCCCATCATCCCCCAGCGAAAGAATGGCCATAAACGCCTCTTGCGGAATCTCGACATTCCCCACCATTTTCATGCGTTTTTTGCCCTCTTTTTGCTTTTCGAGTAGCTTGCGTTTACGCGAGATGTCGCCACCGTAGCATTTCGCCAAGACATCCTTGCGCATAGCGCGCACCGTCTCGCGGGCGATGACTTTGCTGCCAATCGCGGCCTGAATGGGCACCTCGAACATCTGGCGCGGAATGAGTTTGCGCAGCCGATCCACCAGATCGCGCCCGCGCTGATAGGCAAAATCGCGGTGCGCAATGAGCGAAAGGGCGTCTACCGAAGCTTGGTTGACCAAAACATCCAAGCGCACCAGATCGGCCTCTTGATAGCCAGAGAGTCCATAGTCGAGCGAAGCGTAACCCTGGGTACGGCTCTTGAGTTGATCGTAAAAATCAATCACAATCTCGGCCAACGGCATGCGATACTTGAGCTGCACGCGGGTCGGATCGAGGTAGTCCATCGCGGTAAAGGTACCGCGCCGCGTTGTCACCAGATCCATGATCGTCCCGATGTAGCGCGAGGGTGCAATGACACTAATCTGCACAATCGGCTCTTCAATGGAGGCAATTTTACTCACTTCGGGCATCTCGGAGGGATTAGAGACGGTAAGAATCTCGCCGTCGGTACACAACACCTGGTACTCCACGCTGGGCGCGGTGATCAGCAGATCGAGGTTGTACTCACGTTCCAGCCGTTCGCGCACAATCTCCATGTGTAGTAGGCCCAGGAAGCCGCAGCGGAAGCCAAAGCCGAGTGCCGCCGAACTTTCGGGCTGGTACGAGAGCGCCGCATCGTTGAGCTTAAGCTTTTCGAGGGCGTCGCGCAGCTCCGGGTAGGCATTGCTCTCGACCGGATAGAGGCCCGCAAAAACCATCGGCTTAGCGGGGCGATAGCCTGGCAGCGCCTCAATCGCCGGGGCGCCAGCCAGTGTCACCGTATCGCCCACCTGGCACTCCTCCACCGTCTTGAGGCCGGTAGCGATATAGCCCACCTCACCGGCAACCAGTGCGGGAAGGGGCTGCATGGCAGGGCGAAAACAGCCCAGTTCCAGCGTCTCGGTGCTAGCGCCGGTGCCGACAAACTGCACGCGCACGCCTGAAGTGAACGCGCCATCCACGACGCGCACGGCAGCGATTACGCCCTTGTAGGGATCATAGTGGCTATCGAAGATCAAGGCCCGGGCGAGGCGGTCGAGGTGCCCACGGGGCGGCGGCACGCGGGCCACAATCGCCTCCAGAATTTCGGGCACCCCCAGCCCCTCCTTAGCCGAAACCATCAGCGCCTCTTCGGCAGCAATCCCGATCACCTTTTCGATATCATCGGCCACCTCTTCGGGATGCGCCCCCGGCAGATCAATCTTATTGATCACCGGAATGATCGCCAGATCGTGTTCTAACGCCAAATAGACATTGGCAAGCGTCTGCGCCTCAATGCCCTGGGCGGCATCCACCACCAACAACGCCCCTTCACAGGCTGCCAACGAACGGCCCACTTCATAGTTAAAATCAACGTGACCAGGCGTATCAATCAGGTTGAGCATGTACATTTCACCGTCAGCGGCGCGATAGTGCATCCGCACCGCCTTCAGTTTAATCGTAATGCCCCGTTCGCGCTCCAGATCCATCGAATCGAGATGCTGTTCGCGGCGTTCACGCTCGGTGACCGTACTCGTCATCTGCAGCAAACGATCCGAAAGTGTCGTCTTACCGTGATCAACGTGTGCAATAATACAAAAATTACGAATGCGATCCTGTTCAAGCATAATTAGCTCCAGGCCGGGCGGCCCGGCGCGTAGAATGATGGTGTACGACAAGGGTAGTATACCATGGCAGAACAGAGCGCCTTCCGGCGGGGGTTCGGGCTTGCCCTGAGCCTAGTCGAAGGGGCATGGCCCCCGAAAAACCTCCCCGTCCGGCGGGGGAACGGGGGCTTGGCCCCCGAAAAACCTCCCCGTCCGGCGGGGGAACGAGGGCTTGGCCCCCGAAAAACCTCCCCGTCCGGCGGGGGAACGGGGGCATGGCCCCCGAAAAACCTCCCCGTCCGGTGGGGGAACGGGGGCATGGCCCCCGAAAAACCTCCCCGTCCGTCGGGGGAACGGGGGCTTGGCCCCTTACGTTCATGTGCATGGGCGCAGCCCAAAAAGAAAACGAGCCAACCGAGGCGCAGGTTAGCTCGTTCTGTACGCTTTAACTCGCAACTACATTTAGTAGCGTCGTCCGCCGCCACCGCCGCCGCCGCCGTAGCCGCCACCCTCGCGGCGGGGGCCACGCGGCCCACTCTTATCCTCAGCCTCGTTGACGCGAATAGCGCGACCACCAACCTCAAGGCCATCGGTGGCGCGAATCACTGCGGCAACGTCGTCAGCTTCCATCTCGACAAACCCGAACCCGCGCGAACGCCCAGTGTCGCGGTCGTGAATAACGCGAGCGCTCTGAACATCACCGTGCGGCTGGAAGACCTGCTCCAATTGAACGTCATCAACGCTCCAAGCAAGATTACCAACAAAAAGCTTCACATGCATCCTGATCGCACTCCTGCATGCCAAGTACGCACATGGCACTGCCTCAACAGGAAGACCCTGCATTCCTCGCCGTAAGAAACGCCTCAAATTGCCGCACACAACACGCCTCGTTTGTGTGCATTGTGGGGCAAGAAGGTCTCGTGCTGTGCCTCAAACGGGGAGGTCGTGCGGGCCGAGGATCTGGTGCCGAAAGTTAGGATAACTCGCGCGGCAGCGGGACACTACTTGTCGCAAGAAGTGTAGCATAGCAACAGCGATTTGAGAAGCCCTTTTTTAGTCTTTATGCAATGTATTGTACAAATAGCACGAAACGATGATAGAAAAGCAAGTACTATCGTTTCTTAAGCACTATTACGCTTCTGCCCTTCACTGTAGCGCTTAAGTTGGACTACAGTAGTACTCAAATGGTTAACGGCATGGTGCATATGGGCAAAGATCTCTTCGTATTCCTCTTCAGAGATCGGGTCGTCATCGTCGGTGAGCCGCTTGAGCTGAGAGCCAAGGATGCTGACGGGACCATAGAGTTCCTTGACCAACAGATCAATAATCTGCTCTGGGGTAAGTTGGTTCCAGCCAAGGGGGCCAGTCCGGCGTTTCTCGCTCATAGTAACTCCTTGCAGTGAGTGGGTGAGCAGTATTGTAACACACGTATTCCTTCACGGGGAGGAAGGGGGGGGATGCGCTTAGGGCTACGTCAAAGTTGTTGGGGCTGCGCCCCAAACCCTCATTTTTGCTGCTTTTTGGCGGCTTCGCCGCCAAAAAGCAGCAAAAATGATATGCGGGAGAGGCTTCGCCTCCCCCGCGCCCCCACCAGAGGTAACTTTCCCACCGTTCGGCGGGACGTGGGGTACGGCCCCACAGATTTTGGTCATACCCATTGAATTTTGATGGCTTTGCCGCCAAAATTCAACGAAAACGAGTGGTTTACAGCTTACCCCAAAGCCATAAAAATCCTTAGAACATTCTTGACAAGCCATTTTTCTTGTTTTATACTCGGAGAGATGCTGAACGGATTGTGCGGTTAGTAGCGAAACTTACTAACGTGCGCAAAGTTTACATGTTTAAGTGTGATCATTGTTAAACAGAGAGGCAACAACCATGGCGCTAAGTGGCACCATACCCGCTCAAGTCTCGCTCTCAGTCATGTTGTTTTACGAGGCGATGCTGCGCCAGCAGTCAATCAGTAAGTTTGCCACTGATCTTGACGTTGGTACACTCTCCTTGCGCCAGTTGATTCTTGGTAAGACGAAGAGTCCGCGCCAGAAGACGCTCGAAACGCTTGGTAAGATCTTCGGTCTTACCCTGGAAGAGGTTCATGTGCGCATGGCCTTGCGCCCCTACCAGGCGCCGCTCTTCAGCACATGGCTTGAACAGCAAATGAAGCCGCGCTTCAACCGCTTGCGTTTGGTCAAGACAGCCCAGATTAGCGATGGTGCGCTGCGCAACTATCTTAAGGGCCAAACCCTCCCCGATGCCGATCAGGCCCATCGCCTCGCCCTTGCGCTTGATGTGCATCCTCTCGAAATGGCTTCGATTATTGTTGCTAACCAGATCGTTGAGGCGGGTGGTGAATTGGATCCGCCACCGCCGCCCCCTGTCGAGGATGAGGTGAGTGCAGAGGCTATGCTAGGCGCGGAGGTGGCCGCAATGCCCGCCACCCCTAGCGGCCATGATGAGTCCCAGTTGCTGGCTCTCTGGCGTCAACTCCATCCCCAGGCCCGCCGTGCAACCCTTGGGTATATTGCGATGCTCCTGGCGGAGCGGTAAGGATGCTGCGGGGGCCATGCCCCCGCGCATTACCTTAAGGGGCCTGCGCCCCCTTAAACCCCGCTGGAAGGGGAAATTTTTCGGGGGCCATGCCCCCGAACCCCCGCCGGCAGGCCCGCCAGAGGCTTAAGTTAATGCGTATGAGGCCATGCCCCCGCGCCCCCCGCTGCAAGGCGTAAATGCCCCATAGGGCATGCACCAACCCCTATTTTTATGCTGTGTGTTGGCGGCTGCGCCGCCAACACACAGCATAAAAAAGATCTTCGCGTGAGGCTTCGCCTCCCCCGAACCCCCGCCGGAGGTATATGATTCCTACCAAACTCACTCTCAACAACTTTATGTGCTACCGCGCCGATGGCGACGCGAGTACGCCTCCGACGCTCGATTTCGCTGGCCTCCACGTCGTTTGCCTCTCTGGTGAGAATGGGGCCGGCAAGTCGGCGCTGCTCGATGCGATCACTTGGGCGCTTTGGGGCGAGGCGCGCATGAGCGATGACGATCTGGTGGCTCAGGGGCAGCACGAGATGAGTGTTGAACTTGAGTTTGCGTTGGGCGACCTGGAGTACCGCGTGACGCGCCGCCGCCAGCGCGGGCGTACCAGTAAACGCGGTACGCCTACCGCCGGCAAGAGCCACCTCGATCTCCAGGTGTGCGGCGCGCAGGGTTGGCGCCCGATTGCCGAGACGGGTGTCCGCGAAACCCAGATGGCGATCAATGCGCTGCTACGCATGTCCTACGCGACCTTCATCAACGCTTCGTTTCTGCTGCAGGGGCGCGCTGATGAGTTTACGTCGCGTACCGCTGCCGAACGGAAGCAGGTGCTGGCCGATATTCTTGATCTGGGTGAGTATGATGCCCTCGCTACCCGCGCCCGTGAACGGGCTAAGACGCTTGCCGATCAAATCACCGGGCTGCGCGGCGCTATTTCCCAACTTGAAAATCAGGCCGCTGAATTGACGACCTGGCAGTCGCTTTTGGCTCAGGCTGAAGCTACGGTTGCGCAGCAACAGGATGTGTGTGCGCAGGCAGAAACGACGTTGGCGGCGACGGCGCAACAGTTGGCAGGGCTTAATGCCAAGGCTGAACAGCGCAAAACGCTGCTGCGCGAACTTGAGGCGTTACGTAAAAACCAAGCGCAGCGCGAGCAGGAGTTGGCCGATCTGCGTCTGCGTATCGCCCAGGCCGAAAAGTTGCTCACCCAGCGCACGGAAATTGAAGCGGGCCTTGTCGCCCTTGCGCAGGCGCACACTACGTTGGAACGGCTCGATCATCTGCGCGATGAGCATACGGCGCTAACCCAGCGCCAAGCCGAGTTGCGCCAACAGTTCAGTGAGGCCAAAGGGGAGTTGCGCAAACAATTGGGCGCCCTCGAACAGCGTCAGGCCCAGTTGGAGCAGCAGGTCGCCCGCCGCGCCCAACTGGCGGATGAATTGCATAAGCTGGCGACTCAACTCGCCGCGTTGGGGCCGCGTGCCTTGGAGCACGAAGCTTGTAGCGCCGAACGCCACGCCCTTGAGCAGCGCGCTGAGCAATTGGCCGAACGCTTGCGCCAACACGATCGCCTGCAAGCGCAGATCAACCAGCAGCAGCAGGCGCTGGTTGCCGCCCGCGACGAGCAGCAGCGCAGCCTGCAAAACCTTGAGCGCCAATTGGCCAACGTGCCGCACTGGCGCGAAGAACTGGCTGCGGCCCAGGCTGCCGAACAGCAACTGGCCACCATCGAGGCCGAGTTGGCCGCCCTGCGTAGCGCCGAGCAGGCTGAAGTGGATGGCCTCAGCCAGCAGCGCGCCGAGAGTACGCGGCTCAAGGCGAGCGCCGATAAACTCAAGGCCAACCAGAAGATCCTCGCTGACGCCGGCGGCGCATGCCCGGTCTGCCGCAGCGATCTCGGTGAAACGGGCGTGGCCCATGTGCAGGCGCACTACGCCGAAGAACTAGAAAGCCTGCGCACCAGCGTCGCCGCCACCAAGCAGCAGATCAGCGCCAGCGAAGCGCGCCTCGCGCAGACGCGCAGCAGCATCGGCAGCCTCGAGACGCAGTTGGCCGCGTTGCGCCGCCATGCCGCCCAAGTGCCGCCGCTCACGAGTCAACTGGCTCAAGCAGAAGTTTGGCAGAGCGAGCATGATACGACCGCCCCGCGTCTGGCGCAACTGCAAGCCCAACTCGACACCCACGCCTTTGCGCCCGAAGCGCAAGCCGAACTGGCGACACTCAAGGCGGAGGTGGCTACCCTGGGTGAGCAGGCCGATCTTACGCGGCAGCGCAAACAGCTCGACCAGCGTCTGCGCGATCTGGATAAACAACTACGCCAGCGCGATCAACTCGCGGGTCAGCAGCATGCCCGCCAGGATGAACTGGCGCGCATTGATGCCGAGTTGGACGAATTGCCCGCCCTGCAAACCCAGGTTGCCGACCTGCGCCACACGATTGAACAGAACGATTTTGCCCACGAAATCCGCACGGCGGGCGAACAAGTGAGCCAAGCGGTCGCCGCCTTGGGCTACCACGCCGCCGACCACAGCGCCGCCCGCGAGCAGGTGCGCACACTGGATCGGTGGCGTCAGGCCGAACAGGAACTTCGCCTCGCCGAACAGCAACTCGCCGCCGATCAGAAAATCCATGCGCAGACCACGCAGTTGCACCAGCACGCCGCGGCCAATCTGGAACAGCAGATCGCTACTGCGGCGCTGCTCGATCAGGAACTACGCGAATTGCCGCGCGCCCAAGCCGACCACGCCGCGCAGCAACAGATGCTTGGCGATGCCCGCCGCAGCCTAGAGGTCGCACGCAACGACCGTGCCGAAAAGTCGGCCCATGTGCGCCGCGCCGAAGTCGCCGCCGCCGAACTGGCCCAACGCCGCGAAGCCGAGCAGCAACTGGTTGCGCAGCATAGCCTCTTTGCCGAACTGACTGAAGCCTTCGGCAAAAAGGGCGTACAGGCCATGCTGATCGAACAGGCTGTCCCGCAGATCGAAGACGAAGCCAACCGCCTGCTCGGACGCATGACCGACGGCCAGATGCATCTGAGCCTCGACATGCAGCGTGAAACCAAAAAGGGCGACACGGTCGAGACGCTGGAGATCAAGATTGCGGATGCGCTTGGCACGCGCATCTACGACGCCTTCAGCGGCGGCGAAGCGATGCGCGTCAACTTCGCCATCCGCATCGCCCTCTCGCGCCTGCTCGCCCGCCGCGCCGGGGCGCGCCTCGAAACCCTCGTGATTGACGAGGGCTTCGGCACGCTCGATGCCCTTGGCCGCGAGCGCATGGTCGAAGCGATCACCACCGTCCAAAACGACTTCAAGCGCATCATCGTCATCACCCACATTGACGAACTCAAAGATCGTTTTCCGGCGCAAATCGAAATCACGAAGCGGGCGACGGGTTCGCAGTGGGAACTGCGGTGATAGCCGAGAGCCGATAGCCGATAGCCGGTTCGTAGTAGGCGGCTTTATACCAATTACCGTTGAATAAGCCGCATAGCGAATCATGTCAGACCGCATTGCTATACGGCATGCCCTACTCGCCACTCGTCACTCGTCACTCGCCACTCGTCACTCGCCACTCGTCACTCGTCACTCG
>RSAS01000293.1 GCA_003934145.1 Candidatus Viridilinea halotolerans
CAATCACCTATCCGTGACTTGCCGAGCGAATGTTCTGTCCGCCCTTAAACCGGACGGGGGGAGGATGCGAGGGAACCAGGTTCCCTCGCGCACGCTTTCAAGATTCTGTCAACGCCCGCAACAGCGCATCGCGTTCGCCACGAAGCGCCGGATCAGCACCCGTGCGCTCGATCTGCAACTCCAGTTCAACAAGGCGACGGGCTTGGTGCTGCACGTCGCCACTGAGGGTGCCCCCCTGCCAGCCTGGGCGCAGCGCGACGGCCAGGTTCTCGTCGAGTTGGCTGGCGTAGAAGAGCGGCTCTTGTTGCAGCGGTGCGCCCAAGTAGGTGACCTGGCGCGCATCGGCGGGGACGCTGGCGCAGATCGCTGCGAAGAGCTCGAAGACGCCAACGGCTGGCCCATCCCCTGGCACACCCCCGCGCAGCGCCGCGAGTAGGTGGGCGCCGAAGGTGGTGTGCTGCGGATTCTGCTGCGAGCGCGCCCCCGATTTCTGCGCCGGACGCGAAGAGGAGATGACCACCTGGCCGCTCCCTACCGCCAATGGCCGGTAGAATTCAGCGGGTGGGGCGCTGCCGCTGAGCAGTGAGCCACTGGCATCCAGCACCGCATCACCCACGCCGCCGGCGTGGCAGCAATTGAGCAACACCACGAGCCGTTTAGCTTGGCTGCGCACCTTGGCGACGAGTTGGTGGAAGAGGGCGGCATCAATGCCTGTGGCCGCAAGGCGGTTCACGTCGGCATCAGAGGGGAGCAGGGCGTAGCTCCCATCCACCGCTTCACCGTGGCCCGCAAAGAAGATCAGCGCCGTACCGCCAACGGCCCGCTGCGCCAACTCGCTCAGGGCGTCGAGGATGTTGGTGCGCGTCGCCTTGGCATCCACCAGCACGCGCACCTGCGCATCGGGATAGGCCGCCAACTGCGGGTCGCGCAACAGATTCCCCAAGGCGCGTGCATCGTTAGCGGTGGTGGCAACATTGGGGATGCCAGGATCGCGATACTGCCCCACGCCAATGATGAGCGCATGACCAAAGCTGAAGTGGATGCCATCGGCACTGAGCGTCGGGTCGGCAATGGGCGTGCGCGGAGCGGCGGGTGGCACCGACGGCGCAGGGGGCGCAGGCAGCCCCGCGCCCACAACGGTGATCGGGCTATCAAGAATCCGCCCCCGCTGACCGGCGCTCGTCGCCAGATCGACCGCCCCAGGCGGCGCAATCACCCGATGGCCACTCCCCTGGATCAGCGCATCATCGGCGGCGGTAATGCGCGACCGCACCAGCGGCGTCGCAGCCTGCAACGTCGTCAGCAGCGCCTGCAACTCCGTGGCCGTGAGCTGCTGCTGTACCACCTGCACCAAGCGCCCCTGCAGATCACCACTCGCGGGATCGCTCGCAAAAAGCAGCAGCGTCGCCGCCGCCAGCCGGTCGTGGGCGAAGCGCTGCTCAAGAGCCGTCACCATCTGCGCTGCGTGCGCTTGGTTGCGTGCGAGATCATCCGCGAGGCGGGCCACAAATTGGTGGGCGAGGGTGGGCATGGGGGATGTCCTTTAGAAAAGAGAGGAGTTTTCGCAGAGGATGAAGCTCTTTCTGAGTCTCTTCTTTTTTTGCCAGACAAGCAATCAATTGGATTCTGATTTGACCAATATTATAGTATACTTATTGGCAATCATCGTGTCGCTACTTTCGTCTAGTTCTGACCAGATTCTGCGAATCTCTAGTTTCACGCTGCACCGAATGGCAAAAGGATGCGTAAGAACATTTTTCTCATTAGTACACCAGTCCTATAAATGACATGCAAGGAGGCTTCTATGGTACGTTGTTCCTCTAGTCCGTTCATCATGCTTTTGCTCTGTACTCTGCTCGTTGGGATGTTGTCAGCACAGCCTACAGAAGCGGCTGAATCCACTCCGATTCCTCATCCTAGCGATTCCTTGTTCCAAACGGCTGCAACAGCAGGATCGGTGCAGATCGTTGCGGGTATGGGTCAAACGTGTATCGTCAACCAAGCGCGAGAACTCTACTGCTGGGGTGCGCGTAGCAGTGTGCCGGCACACATCGAACAGGTCACTCAGGTGAGCATTGGGGTTAGGCACTTCTGTGCGCTGGCACCTGACGGGACGCTGCGCTGCTGGGGGAACAATGAGTACGGACAAGTTGTCGTTCCATCTGATATTGGCACAATTATACAAGTTAGTGCCAATGGGATGCACACCTGTGCCGTCACACAGGCGAGAGAGGTCTCCTGTTGGGGGTGGAACGCTGCTGGCCAAATAATGGTACCGACAGATCTTGGCTCGGCCACCCAAGTGAGTGCTGGTGGACATCACACCTGTGCATTAACGACAGGCGGTACGGTTCGCTGCTGGGGCTCTAACACGTATGGTCAAGCGACGGTGCCAAGCGATCTTGGTACGGTCGTTCAGGTGAGTGCTGCTGACTTTCATACCTGTGCGCGAACAACGGGCGGAACGCTACGCTGTTGGGGCAATAATCAGCTTGGTCAGACGACGGTGCCAAGCGATTTTGGTGTGATCACTCAGGTTAGCGCCAAAGGAAATCATACGTGTGCGCTGAACAGCAGCGGAACATTGCGCTGTTGGGGGGAGGGTAGTTCGGGTTGGATGGCGATGCCAACGAACCTTGGCGCTATCGCCCAGGTGAGTGTGGGCATGACACACATCTGTACACTCACAACGGCTGGAACGCTACGCTGTTGGGGCGACAATAGGTATGGACAAGCGACTGCAACAACCGATCTTGGTACGGTGACCCAGATAAGTACCGGGATGGCTCACACCTGTGCACGCACAGCAAATGGTGTGCTGCGCTGTTGGGGCGACAATGAGTATGGTCAGACAACAAATCCTTCCAATCTTGGTTCTATCAGCCAAGTGGGTAGTGGTACGTTTCATACCTGTGCGCTGATGACGGACAGATCGCTACGCTGCTGGGGAGACAATACGCATGGACAAGTAACGGTGCCTACAGATCTTGGTTCGGTTGCTCGTATGAGCGTGGGAGGACATCACACCTGTGCGTTGACGACGAGCGGAGCGCTGCGCTGTTGGGGAGCCAACTCGTCTAGTCATCTGGCTGTGCCAAACAACCTCGGTCCGATTTCCCAATTTAGTATTGGTATGAACCATATCTGCGCTCTTACCTCTAGTGGAACGCTACGTTGCTGGGGAGCAAATGATTTTGGTCAAATCAGTCCTCCATCCGATCTCGGTACCATCAGCCAGATAAGCGCCGGTGGTCTGCACACATGTGTTCTCACGGCGGGTGGAGGCGTGCGTTGCTGGGGAGCGAATGGATCAGGCCAAGCAACGATACCCACCGATCTTGGCAGCGTCACCCAGGTGAGCACTGGCGGGGTACACACTTGTGTACTTACAACGCATGGAAGAGTACGATGCTGGGGGGCCAATTGGTATGGCGAGACGGTCGTACCCGACGACCTTGGCATCGTCACCCAGGTGAGCGCCGGGATTTACCATACCTGTGTGCTTACCCAGAGCGGAGATGTGCGCTGCTGGGGTGATAATACAGGTGGTCAAGCTACCGTTCCCCGTAATCCGTTCGGTAAGCACACCGTCTATCTACCGTTTGTGCGACGCTAATGTAGCGACGAGCAGATGATGTAACCATATTGCCGCAAAAGATCGCATTGCAACGCCAAAAATCCCGTCCTCTTCCCCCCTCTCCCACGTTGTGGGAGAGGGGCCGGGGGTGAGGGCCATTACGTGGCATCCCAAGAGTCCAGAACTTTCCGCCACCTTCATGTTGTGGGAAAGGGGCGAAGGCATTGCACCTCAAGGCCCGCAGCGGGCCAGAGGTATGCACATCCAGACAGCATTACTATGCCCTACGGGAAGCAATGGAGATAACCCGAAGATCGCGGACACGATGAATTGGTTTCTCATGTCGTTCTGCGGTGATCAACTCCTCTGCCTGAAGGGCGAGAGCCGAAGCAACGTGAATCGCATCGAGCGCAGAGAGACCATAAGTGGATGCAAGTTGATCAGCATGTTCTATCAACTTAGTGGTGATTGGCCCCCATGCTGTTACGGCACTAAAGAAAGTAGTATAAAAGGCGGCTTCGTCACGACGCTGGAGGTAGATTGGCTTTGGCAATACCTCCAGTCGCACAAACGCACTCGAGACAAAGCTACGCTGAGGATCATCAAGATAACTGAGCGCTCGTTCAGCGAGTTCATCGGTTGCTCGCGCCGCTGCGATCAGGACATTCGCGTCAATGTACGTAGTCGTCATCGTTCGCCCCGCCGCTCCGCAACCTCAATTGCCAAGGCATCTTCATCAAGGAGCGGTTCGCCACTGGCGACAATTTGTGCGCGAAGGGCACGCAGTTGCACCCCCAATGGCGCTATTGCCTCTGCTGGCGGTGGTGCCGCGACAAGGAGTTGCACGAGGCGCTGACGATCCTCAAGCGTCAGTTGCTGCGCCTGCTGATAGAGTAGTTCAACGGTGATGCTCATAGGGCTACCTCCCCCACAACGTGGGTTTAAGGACGGACAGAACATGTATTCATTGCCGCAAAAGAGCGCATAGGGACGCAACAAAACTGCGCCGCCTTCCCCCCCTCTCCCGCGTTGCGGGAGAGGCGATGCCCGGTTGGTGAGCCTGTCGAACTAGAGCTTGCCGAAGGGGGCCGGGGGTGAGGGCCAACCGACGCATCCCAAGAGCCTATCCGTAGCTTGGCGTAGGGGCGTAGCAGCGGCCCCCCAAGGAATCGCTCTACATCAAGAGCCAAAGGCCGCTGCTACACCCTCGCCGTCGGCATCCCGCCATCCCATGGCATGCCCATGAGGCGCTTGGTCTGGTGGAGGCAACCCATCCCGTGGCCCCCACTACGCATGCAATGGATTGGTGATCATCACCGGGCAGGGCGTCGCAGCGGCCCGTCCATTCCTTCCTGCGTGGTGCTCCCTGAGGCGGGCCGCTGCGACGCCCCTACATGGCCGTATAACGCGCGCACATTGTTCCATGACCGCGCTTCGCGCGGCTGGGGGCTGCGCCCCCAGACCCCCAAGGATTCAGGAACAGAGCAGCCAGCAGCCAGCATTCAGCATCCAGAAGCCTTATGCAATGAGCGCGAGGGACTGAACGACCCGAAATCCCCTGATGAAGATCCTGATGTACGGGTCGTCCCTGCCGCGGGCGCCGCAGCATAGCTCATTTGTGCTATCCCCGAAATCGGTGTAACTGAGCGTTACCCGCTGCGAAGGTGTAAAGTCTTTCTCGCCCTTCCCCCACTGCTCCCACGGGCTGGCTGTACACTCCATGACGTTGCCCACCATGTCTTGGGCTTGGCTGGCTGCTGCACCCAAGGGGAAGCAGCCGATTGGTGCGGGGGCGTTGAGTTGGGTCGCTTGGTAGTTGGCCCGCTCGCCGTCGGGCGGTGTGTCGCCCCACGGGTAGCGCCGCTGGTCGCTGTGGCGAGCGGCGCGCTCCCATTCGTGCCAGATGGGCAGGCGGATGATCTGATCGGCTGCGAGCCAGCCCTGCTCATGGCCAACCAGCGTCAGCCAGCGGCAGTAGGCGGCAGCTTCGTACCAACTCACGCCCACCACTGGTTGCATGGGGTTATTATAGCGCACGACCGACCAGAAGCGGGGATGGCGGATCTGTTCTGGTTCATCAGATCTGAAGCGCGGCCCTCCCGGCAAGAGATACGTGCGCCCCTCTGCTGTCCACCAAGGTTGATCCGGGTCGTAGCCGTCAGGCCCGTTGGCAGCGAGGAAGCGGGCGTAGTCGGCGTTGGTGATCGGGTAGCGGGCGATGCGGTAGGGGGTGGTAATGGTGGCAGGTTCCAACTCTTCCTGCTCACGATCATCCCCCGACCAGAATGGCCCTGATGCGATCGGGCACCAGTAGTGGCGATCCAGCGCGGTGCGCCAGTTGGTTGAGTTGGTGAGCGGAGTGCCAACGACGGCGAGGAGCAAACGCGGGTCGGGGTTGGGGGGTGCGCTGCCGCCAGCCAGATCCTTCAGGTCGCCGTAGCAGAGCCGCCCCAGGGCTAACCCGGCGCGGTGGCGCATGGCCGCTGGCACGGCGGGGGCGCACCCTTGGCTCTGGAGCGCACGCAGGGTGCGGATGGTCTGCGGCCAGAGGCCGTTGGCGGCAACGAGCGCCGCATCGTAGGATTGCGCCCGCTCTTTGCCCACGAGGATCAACACCTCACCGGCGAGGGTCTGCTCTAGCGGGCTGCCGCTGGCGAGCAACTTCGCGGCCAGTTGCAGCGGTTTCTCGCGCTCTTGTTCGCCCAATACCTGGTAGCCGACCATGAGCAGCAGCGCCTCGTGCCAGTGGATCTGGCGGGCGTGGGTGCAGCAGAGCGGCAGCACGTCGCGCTGGCCCTTCAGGTGGTAGCCCGCGAGGAACTCTTGGAAGGTGCGGTGGGCGAAGGTGTAGGTGGTTGGCCCCCGTTTGAGCAGCAGCCCGTTGCCCCGCGCCAGCGCCTGCAGGACGATGCCGGCCAGTTCGGAGCGGCGCCGCTCGTCGTAGGTGGCAAAGGTCGCGCTCAGCACCTCGAGCACCATGCCTTCGCTCAGATCGGCAGCATCGCCCTTGGCACCGTCGCGCTCGGCGCGGGTGTGGGCCGTGTAGCCCAAACGGGCCATCAGGGTCAGCAGGTCGCCGTCACGGAAGCGGCTCAGGCCCAAGCGGCTGATCAGGTCGGACTCGTCGCGCGCTTGGCGCCAGCGTAGCAGCAGCAACTCGATACATTCAAAGTAGAGCCGGGCGCGGGCGTCGGGCAGCGTACCCCGGAAGGCATGCACCTGGGCCATCAAGGTGAGCAGCAGGGGCGTTTGGGCCAGCGCACGCAACTCGTCGCGGCTCTCTACGGCCCCCTGCATCTCGCGGGTGGCGGCGGTCGCATCGCTCATGCTCCGCCGTCCGCTGGCGGCCAACTCCGCATACCAAGCAGCGATGAACTGCGCGATCTGCTCAGGGCGCAGATCGGCGAGGGTGAAGGGGGCAAAACCCGGCACCTGGCGCAATCTCTCCTCCTGGTAGTCAAGCACGCGGCAGGTAACCAAGATCGGGCCGGGGAAGGTCTTGGCCGCATCGTTGATCGCCTCAACTACACGGGGCAGCACCGTCTCGCCCACCACCTCATCAAGGCCGTCGAGCAGCAGCAGGGCACGCCCCTCGCGCAGCGCAGCAAGCAGCACCTCGGCGGCGTGGGGGCAGCCCTGCTCGTTGGTGCGCGTGGCGATCAGATCGATAATCTGCGCCACCGTCCCTCGTGGCAACGCGCCCCAGCCGGGCAGCGCCGCGAGATCGCGCAGGATCACCGGCACCGGCAGCAGGATGCCGTGGGGCCAATCGGGCAGCATGCTCAGCCAGTCGCGCACCGCGCCAAAGCGGGCGGGCTGCGCTTCCGCCAAGGCCGCCCCAGCGAGGCAGTAGGTCAGATAGCTGACCAACGTACTCTTGCCGCTACCGGGTACACCCAAGAGCATCGTGCGCCCCGTGGCGCTACGGGCCAGTGCCGCAACCGCACTGAGCGGGCGCGCTTCAGCATCCCGACCAGCGGTGCGGGCCGCTTCCGCCTGCGCTGGCTCGGCCACACTTGCCGTCGTATCAAGCGCAATATAGACCCGCGCCAACTCCATGGCCCGTGTATGGCCTGTGTCCAACTTGTCAATCTTATCGAGAGGGAGAGCGTTGCAATGGTGGTGGATCTGCAGCAGATAGGCCAGTAGGTCGCTGACACGGCGGGCAGCAGCGGGATCAGGGGCGGCAAGGGTGACATGCTCGGCGTGGCCAACCACGTTCACCGGCGTATGCTGGATGCTGCCCCGCTCAGTTGAGACATTCACCGCAATCCCGGTTGGGCGTGGCGGCGTGGGCGGGTGATCGAGCAACGCATCCACCCGTTCAGCGCCAAACTGCTCACGCAAACGAGCCAGCCCTTGGAAATACAACGCCTCGCCAAGGGTCGCACGGAGGCTTTGCAGGCTTTGCACCTGGGTAGCGAGATCGTTAGCCATAGCACCTCACGGAATGTTCTGTAACGAAATTCTTGGACAGACCACACATGGCCCTCACCCCCTGCCCCCCTTCGGCAAGCTCAGGGCATCGCCTCTCCCACGT
>RSAS01000165.1 GCA_003934145.1 Candidatus Viridilinea halotolerans
CTATTCAACGCAGAGTTTGATCCTGGCTCAGGACGAACGCTGGCGGCGTGCCTAATGCATGCAAGTCGCACGCAGCAAGCTTGCTTGGCTGCGTGGCGCACGGCTGAGGAACACGTGGGTACCAACCCCGGAGTGGGGGATACCCCGTCGAAAGACGGGACAATCCCGCATACGATCCGCAAGGAGGAAAGGCGCAAGCCGCTCTGGGACGGGCCTGCGGCCCATCAGGTAGTTGGTGTGGTAACGGCGCACCAAGCCGATGACGGGTCCCTGGTCTGAGAGGACGACCAGGCAGACTGGGACTGAGACACGGCCCAGACTCCTACGGGAGGCAGCAGCAAGGAATTTTCCCCAATGGGCGCAAGCCTGAGGGAGCAACGCCGCGTGCAGGACGACGGCCTTCGGGTTGTAAACTGCTTTTGGGGGGGACGATAATGACGGTACCCCTCGAATAAGCCCCGGCTAACTCCGTGCCAGCAGCCGCGGTAAGACGGAGGGGGCAAGCGTTGTCCGGAATCACTGGGCGTAAAGCGCGCGTAGGCGGTACGTTGCGTCGGTGCTGAAAGCGCCAGGCTTAACCTGGCGAGGCGTGCCGATACGAACGAACTCGAGGCAGGCAGAGGGTGGCGGAATTCCGGGTGTAGTGGTGAAATGCGTAGAGATCCGGAGGAACGCCGGTGGTGTAGACGGCCACCTGGGCCTGACCTGACGCTGAGGCGCGAAAGCGTGGGGAGCAAACCGGATTAGATACCCGGGTAGTCCACGCAGTAAACGATGCCGGCTCGGTGTCTGACGCCCGTTTCGGGTGTTGGGTGCCTAAGCTCACGCGGTAAGCCGGCCGCCTGGGGAGTACGAGCGCAAGCTTAAAACTCAAAGGAATTGACGGGGGCCCGCACAAGCAGCGGAGCGTGTGGTTTAATTCGACGCAACGCGAAGAACCTTACCCAGGCTTGACATGCAGCTGCAGGCCGGTGAAAGCCGGTTCCCTTCGAGGGTGCTGCACAGGTGCTGCATGGCTGTCGTCAGCTCGTGTCGTGAGATGTTGGGTTAAGTCCCGCAACGAGCGCAACCCGCATCGGTAGTTATTTGTGTCTACCGAGACAGCCGCCTTGATGGGCGGAGGAAGGCGCGGATGACGTCAAGTCAGCATGGCCCTTACGCCTGGGGCGACACACACGCTACAATGGCCAAGACAGCGCGTCGCCACACCGCAAGGTGGAGCAAATCGTCAAACTTGGCCTCAGTTCAGATTGGGGGCTGCAACTCGCCCCCATGAAGTTGGAGTTGCTAGTAACCGCGTATCAGCCATGGCGCGGTGAATACGTTCCCGGGCCTTGTACACACCGCCCGTCACGTCATGGGAGTGGCCAATGCTTGAAGTCCGTGGGCTAACCCGCAAGGGAGGCAGCGGCCGAGGGCAGGGGTCGCGACTGGGACGAAGTCGTAACAAGGTATCCGTACCGGAAGGTGCGGATGGATCACCTCCTTTCTAGGGAGCAATCCCACTCATTGTGGCCGTCTGCTACTGTATGCTGGTTGTTTTGGTGCGTCTGTCGTACCTTTCCAACTGAAGCGAACGTGGATATAAAGTAACGTTCCGTTTTCCTTCCCCCGCCATGCGCGGGTAGGGAGGGAAGACATGATGAGCACACGATGGATGCCC
>RSAS01000444.1 GCA_003934145.1 Candidatus Viridilinea halotolerans
TCCGCATCCTCGCCTCTCACATCCTCGCCTCTCATGCGGAGAGGCGGGAGGCGGGAGGCGGGAGGCAGGAGGCGGGGCTCCGCATCCTCGCCTCTCATGCGGGGATGCGGGAGGCGGGAGGCGGGGCTCCGCATCCTCGCCTCTCACATCCTCGCCTCTCATGCGGAGAGGCGGGAGGCGGGGCTCCGCATCCTCGCCTCTCACATCCTCGCCTCTCATAAGGCTGGTCGTTCGGCGTCGTCTGGCGGGGCTGACGCGAGGCCAGGCTCTTGTAGCGCCTCAAGGTGGCTCATATCGTTTACGCGCTCAGCATGCCACTGTTCGCCCTTGATGCGCACCACACTAATTGAGGTGTTGCCAATGTGGGGGAATTGGCGGAAATCACTGCCGGCTTGGTTGTTGGCGTGGGCGAGGAGCATGCGGATACAGCCACCGTGTGTAATTAGGCCCAGCGTTGCACCGCGGTGGTGGTGCGCCAATGCGCTCACCGCTTCCACTACACGTTTGCGTAGGGCACTCGTCGTTTCGGCGCCGCCACGCGGGAGATCCTGTCCCTTCTCGATCAGCGCAATCTCGGTCGGATAACTCGCCTTAATCTCCGCGTGGGTCAGACCACTCCAACTGCCCACATCAATCTCGCGGAGATTGGGCAGCAGTTGTACCGCAACCCGCACCGCCGCCCCAATCTCCCATGCGGTCTGATAGGCTCGCGCCAAATCACTACTATAGATTGCGTCAAACTGAACGCCCTGAGTGGCGAGACGTTGCGCCACGAGACGGGCTTGGCGGAAACCGATGTCGTTCAAAGGGACATCGGCGTGACCCTGCCAGCGCCCACTCATATTCCAATCGGTCTCACCATGACGTATGAGGTAGACGGTGGTTATCATCGAGCTGCCTCTCTGCTTGGTGGCGCATCATGCGGCCCCTACTGTCCGTTATGATACCATATAGGGCGTACAGCTTTGCGTCGTATTTTGTGGGTGGGGCTTACGCCCCATGGGCATTGAACGTAGGGGCATGGCCCCCAAGCCTCCGCCGGAGGGGGAGGTTTTGTGCGGGGGCCGCAGGCCCCCGTGCGCATTACGTTTAGGGCTACCGCCCTAAGACCCGCTGTTGGGGCTTCGCCCCAACTCCCCCTTGTTGTTCCGTTTTGGCGGCGAAGCCGCCAAAACGGAACAACAAAGCTCTTCGGAGGAGGCGAAGCCTCCCCCGAGTCCCCGTCGGCAGGCGTGCCACCGCAGGTGGCTTTGCAAGCTCTACGCTTGCCTTATTCCCCGATTAGTGGGATGATAGGCTAAACGCTGTAACCGTTTACCCTGACAAAACGTATGCTCTACACTGAACCTCATGCCGCTGCCCCTGCGTTTCATGCCCAATTGGCCCAAGTTGAACGCGTGCTGCTGCTGACCCATATTAACCCTGATGGCGATGCGGTGGGCTCGCTCTTGGGGGCCGCCCATGTCTTGCAGGCGATCGGGAAGACGCCTATCTGCATGCTCTCTTCGCCAGCACCGAGTTTCTGTGCGAGCTTGCCCGGCGCGGAGTGGCTGCAAGTCTACCAACAGGGCACTACGTTGCCCAGTTTTGATCTGGCATGGATGCTTGATACGGCGGCACCCTACCGCGTTGGTCCGCCCGCCGAAGAGCATGCGGCGGAGATGACAGCCCGCCCGCTGATGATTGTAGACCATCATGTTACCAATGATGGCTTGGGGCAGTTGAATCTGATCAACCCCCAAGCCGCATCCAACGCCGACCTGCTCTTCCGTCTCTTCCAAGCGATGCAGGTGACGGTTAGCCCTGCGGCGGCTACTTGTCTCTATTTGGGCATGCTCACCGATACGCAGAGCTTTCAGACGAGTGGCACTTCGATGCAGACGCTCCACACTGCCGCCGATCTCATTGCTGCCGGGGCCGACCGGGCGGCGCTGGTGAATGCAGTCTATTTCAGTGTTCCGTTGAGCGCCGAAAAATTGACGGCTTGTGTCTTGAGTGAATTGCAACAAGAGGGCGGCTTGATCTGGACGCGGGTCACCCGGGCGCAGTTGGCCGCCTGCGGGGCCGACAACGAGGCGACCGACAATGCGATTGGGCGCATGCAGCGTGTGGCCGGTATGCGCGCATGTGTGCTCTTCAAAGAGCGCGCCGACGGTACGGTCAAACTCAGCCTACGCTCCGTGCCAGGGATCAACGTGGCGGCCTTCGCCCAAACCTGGGGAGGGGGGGGCCATACCCAGGCGGCGGGGGCCACCCTTGACATGGATCTGGCGACAGCCGAGGCAACGGTGTTGCCGTTGTTGCGGGAGTTGGTGAGCTAATTTAATGGGAGGGCCAAGCCCTCCCATACCCTCCCACCGGCAAGCGAGCGTTAGCGAGCTTGCCGGATCAATACTTATGCACGGTTTCATCAACATCAACAAACCCGGTGGTCTGACTTCGCACGATGTCGTTGCCCAAGTACGCCGTTTGGTGGGGCGGGGGGTGAAGGTGGGTCATGCGGGCACGCTCGATCCCGTGGCGGTGGGGGTATTGCCCATGGCGTTGGGTTCAGCGACGCGCCTGATCGAATACCTCGCGGCGGCGCGCAAGGGTTATCGTGGCTTGGTGCGCCTAGGTAGCACGACGGCTACCGACGATACCGAGGGCGACGTGTTGGAGACGCGCCCGGTTCCCGCGTTCAGCGACGAGCAACTTGAGGCGGCGGTGGCGCCGCTGCGCGGGGAGATTATGCAGACGCCGCCACGCTACGCGGCCCTGCGCCAAGGCGGGCGGCGGCTCTATGTGCTGGCTCGCAGTGGCCAGACGGTTGAACCGATCCCGCGTCCGGTGTTGGTTGAGCAGATCACGTGGCAGCGCCAAAGCGCCGATCTGTTGGCGATTGAGGTGACTTGTGGTAAAGGCACCTACATTCGCAGCATCGCCCGCGATATTGGCGTAGCCCTGGGTTGTGGTGCGCACCTCGCCGGACTGACACGCACCTTTGTGACGCCGTTTTATCTAGAGGAGGCCGTTGATCTGACGACGCTCCAGGCTCATCCTGAACGCTTGGATGAGCACCTTTCGCCGCCTGAATTTGTCTTGCCGGATTGGCCCGCTGTTCGTCTCGATCCTGAAATGGCGCGACGTGTCGCCCATGGCATGACCGTTAGCCTGCCCGATCTGTCTGATCAGGTCGGCGACCAAGCCCGTGCCCACGCCCCCGATGGCAGTCTCCTCGCCATTTTGCGCCGCAATGGCACATATTGGCAGCCGGAGAAGGTGCTGGTGAGTTTGTGACGAGGAAAAGAAGAACAGGAGAACAAAAGAACAGGAGAACAGGAGAACAGGATTAGCCTCATCTGTTCCTCTGTTCTTTTATTCCCCAAAGGAGTCCCTTCCCCTATGGCCGATCTACTACGTGATTTTTTAGAAATCCCCTACGACGAGTTGGAAGAGTTGAACGTTGCGGCGAAGGCGCAACGCACCGCCCGCACGCCGGTTGATCAGTTGCGCGAAGAGCGCACGCGCTACCTCATGGACGAGCGTCGCATTAAGGCCGTGACGGTCTGTTTTGCCGACCTTGAGGGCCGTTTGCACATGCTCGATTATGACAAGAAGTTTTTGCTCGCTTCGTCCGATAATCTGACCTTCGACGGCTCTTCGATCCGGGGCTTCTCGCGGCAGACCGAGAGCGACCTGCGGCTCGCGGTGGATTGGTCAACCTTTTACTGGCTGCCCTCCGACGTCTTTGGGCCGGGCAAAGTGCTTGTCTTTGGCGATGTCTTTGAGCAAGATGGTTCGCCCTACATCGCCGATATGCGGGCGCAACTCAAGGCCTTTACCAATGATCTCTACCAGCGCGAGGGCTTGGTCTGCAATGCGGCCAACGAGATTGAGGGTTTTCTCTTCAAAGGGCGCAGCGCCGAGCAGCGCTTCCGCGAGACCGACCGTTTTGAGTTTGTGAGTACGGGGGGCTACTATCACACGCTGCCCAACGATCCGTTGCGTATGTTCATTGACAGCGCCGCCGAAGTGCAGCGCGCTATGGGCTTTAATAACGAAAAGGATCACCCCGAGGTTGCGCCGTCGCAGTTCGAGATGAACTACTCCTACGCCGAGGCGACGATTGCTGCCGATCAGGTGCTGCTCTACAAGCTGATCTGCCGCCAGTTGGCCCACCGCCTTGATATGACCGCTAGCTTCCTGCCGAAGCCGGTTACCGGCGTGAATGGCAGCGGCATGCACACCAACCTCTCGGTCGCACGGGGCGACACCAACATCTTCTACGAGGTTGCGGGGCAGGATCAACTCTCAGCCTTTGGCTGGCAGTTTGTGGGCAACATCCTTGAAGCGGGCCAAGACCTCTGTTTGGTGCTGAATCCGAGTGTGAATGCCTACCGGCGGCTCGATCCCCACTACGAAGCGCCGAATCAGATCAAAGCTTCAGCCTCGGATCGCAGTTCAATGGTACGTGTTCCGATCTTCAACGCCAAATCGGCGCGCATTGAGGTGCGCTCGATTGCTCCCGATGCCAACCCCTACATGGCCATCTATGCGCTGCTGCGCACCGGCATCGAGGGCAGCGGGCGCGAGCGCACCGCCAGTGGCCTTGAACTGCTCCCCGACAATATTTATGACGCGATTGACCTCTTCCGTGCCAGCGACTACACCGCCAAACTCTTTGGCGCTACGGTCAAAGAGCGCTTTATCGCGACGAAACTCGCCTCTGCCGAACGCTGCCCGCGGCGTTTAGGCAGCGTGATCAAGCGCGCCGAGGTACAGTTCCACCACGAGGTGACCAACCAGCACCTCTGGAGCCTCTTTTAAGGGGCGTAGCCCGTAGGCATTGCATTTGGGCATGACTGGAATCTGTAGGGCGGTGCCCTACACCCCTTCGGACGAAGGGAGGATGCGAGGGAACCAGGTTCCCTCGCGCACCCTACCTACACATGTTGGTCACACCCAAATGTTCTTCGGGGGAGGCGGAGCCTCCCCCGAACCCCCACCGCCGGATAAGGAGAAAACCTACTTCATGACGACAGCTTCAACCAATGATCTTGCTCGCCAGGGTGCCGTCGTCGCCGCGCTGGGCGCGACCGTTGCTATGAATACGTTGGCTAACACGTTACCGTTGAACGGCCAGAAGACGGGCGATATTTCGAAGCGTTTCCCGCTGATGATCACACCGCCCGGCTACGTCTTTAGCATTTGGGGGCTAATCTACACCGGCCTAATTACCTACGCAGTCTATCAAGCGCTGCCGGCGCAGCGCGATCAGGAGCGCCTGCGGCGCATTGCAGCGCCCTTCATTGTCAGTTGTGTCGCCAACAGCCTCTGGCTGGTGCTCTGGCACCACAACAAGCCCAAGGCGACTGTGCCGGTGATGTTGACGCTGCTGGCATCCCTGATTACGATTGATCGGCGCATTGGCCCGGCCAAGGATCTCACCAGCGACGAGCGTATCTTTGTACGCACTCCCTTTAGCATCTACTTGGGCTGGGTTAGTGTGGCCACGATTGTGAACATCACCGTTGCGCTCTACGATGCGGGCTGGGATGGCTGTGGTGTTCCGCCCGAAGCGTGGACTGCCGGGCTTCTTGGGACGGCAGGCGGCCTCGCGGCAACCATGGGGGTAAAAGAGGGCGACGTCCCCTTCCCGCTGGTTGTGGCCTGGGCCAGTTCGGGCATTGCGCGCAAGAATGCCGACGTGCCGCTTGTGGCCTCGATGGGCTGGGCCGTCACGGCGCTTGGCATATTCGCGGCCATTGCGGCGGCGATGCAAGGCAAGCAGGGGGTGTAGTACCAGTGACGAGTGACGAGTGACGAGTGACGAGTGACGAGTGACGAGTGACGAGTGACGAGTGGGTATGGAGCTATGCCCCACATCCCGCCTGACGGGGGAGGTGCGGAGGAACCTGGTTCCCCCGCGCCTCCCCTTTTTGTTGCGCCAATGGGCGCACAAATCCTCATTGCCTATTCACCCTAGCAGGAGTATAATAATCCTTTGGCTACCTTGAATTTCGTCAAGGATTTACTGTGCTCTGGTGGATCGTATGAACGTGCGGGCGTTGTTGCGCGGCGTGGCGCTGCTGCTTGCGGCGGCGCTGATCGTTGCAGGCATGTTTCAACCGCTGGAGGCCGAGGCCTACTGGTTGCTAGCGCTCTGGGCGGCGGCGCCGCTGTTTGGGGCGGCGGCGTGGTTGGCGGTGCCACCAACGGCACCAAGCCTCGCCCGCAATGTTGCCAACGTGGGCTTGGTAATTTTGGTGGGTTTTGGGCTGCTTAGCCTTCAGTTGTTGCGCCAGCAGGTGTTGCGCGCCGATGAGATCTACTATCATGTGGCCATTGCCGCCGATGGTAGCACCACGAGCAATGTGCGTCCGGTGCTCAATTCGCAGCGTATTTTGCGCGGGCGCATGTTTGATCGCAAAGGGACGTTGCTCGCCGATAGTCAGAGTGTGGCGGGTTTTGCGCAGCGCACCTATCCGATTGCCGAGCGTTATGATCCCGCTCTGTTTGGCCATGTGCTAGGTTTCTTTAGCACCCGCTATGGTCAGAGTGGGCTGGAGTCGTTCTACAATAGCTACTTGACGGGTGAGCGCGGCAACGAATTGGAACGCTTACGCGAGCGTCTGGTGGGCGGGACACCGCGGGGTAATGATCTCACATTGACGCTCAATGCCGATCTGCAAGCCGCCGCCGCTGGCGCGCTAGGGGGACGGGCAGGTTCGGTGGTGGTGCTTGATCCGCGCACGGGTGCTATTTTGGCGCTGGTGAGCCAGCCAAGTTTTGATCCGCGTGGCTTGACCTTCAATCCAGCGGCGGCGAGTTGGGATGCCGAGAATCTGCGGGTGGGCCAGTATTGGGAGCAACTGATCGCCGATGGGGCGCAACAGCCACTGATCAACCGTGCGACCCAAGGGCTCTACCCGCCGGGATCGACCTTTAAGAGCTTGACGGCCATTGCGGTGCTGGAGCATGCGGCGGTGGGCCAGCCGGAGACGATTAGTTGCCCGGAGACCTACACGCCGCAGCCGGGGGCGCCACCGATTGTCAACGCGGTACCCAATTTGGCGGGGCTCACTGGCGAACCGGCGAGCCTCGAACGGGTCTTTGCCTATTCGTGCAACACGGCTTTCGCGCAGTATGCCATTCGGTTGGGGCCGGAGATCTTTACAGAGGTGGCGCGTCGTTTTGATATTCTGCCGCCGCAACGCGGCAATACGAACTATGACGGTTTTCGTGAATTGCCTACGGCGCAGAGTCTGCTCTATGTGGAGCCGGGTTTTTTGAACATGCCACGGGCGCTTGCCGATACGGGTTACGGCCAGGGGCAACTGCTGGTAACGCCCTTGCAGATGGCCATGTTGACGGCGGCGATTGCCAATGAGGGGGTGATGATGCAGCCCTACGTGGTGCAACGCGTCACACGGCCCGACGGCGGGCAGATTACCAGCCATGTGCCGCGCACAATCCGCCGCACGATGGAGGCACAGACGGCCCGCACTATGCTACAACACATGGCAGCGGTGGCGCAATATGGTTTTGGCAGCAATGTGGATAACTTTACGCCGCCCGGTGTCGCGGTGGGTGGCAAATCGGGTACCGCCGAACATGTACCAGGGGCACGCCCCCATGCGTGGTTCATCGCCGTGGCGCCACTTGATACGCCGCGCTTCGCAGTCGCCGTCATGGTCGAAAGTGGCGGCGAAGGCAGTAGCGTTGGTGCTGAATTGGCGGGGCGGGTCTTGGGCGCGGCGTTTGCGACGGAGTGAAGAGCCGAAGAGCAGAGAAGAGGAGGGGGTTGGAGGCCAAGCCCCCGCAGCATACCCCGTGCAGCGGGGGAGGCATGGATGGACAGAACATTTGCTCCGCAAGTCACGGATAGACGATTGGGATGCCATGGATGGCCCTCACCCCCTGCCCCCTCTCCCGCGTTGCGGGAGAGGGGGGAAGGCATTAAGATTTTTGGCATTGCAACGCGGTTCTTGTGGGGCAACGCACACGTTTTCTGTCTGCCCATGAACGGCGGGGGCGCGGGGGCGCAGCCCCCGAAAACAGACCCGTGCGGCGGGGGCGCGGGGGCGCAGCCC
>RSAS01000792.1:0-7462 GCA_003934145.1 Candidatus Viridilinea halotolerans
TGGTTGTTTTCCGCGCTGCCGCAGGCGAAAAACGCCGACCGCGTAAGTCCTGTAAGTTAACGCGCATGCTAGGCCCCCGCACCCCCGCAGCGGCAGCGGCAGCGGCAAAAAGCGTAACTTGGTTACGAACCATCCCTAATACTGCACGTGGCGCCCAGGGAGCCTAGGCCCATCTAATCGCTGGGAGATGTGTATGGCCCGCTTGACCGACCTGGAGAAGCCCAGCATGCTGCGCGTGGCGCCGCGCCTGTTCTACATTCTGCGCGTGCTTGTCCATCACAAGTTCCTCGGTGCTCTGCTTGGCAAGCGCCACTGGCCGCCTCCGCAGGAGGTGCGCGAGACCTTCGAGGAGTTGGGGCTTACCTTTCTGAAATTTGGCCAGGTGCTGGCGATGCGGCGCGATCTGCTGCCGACTGCGTACATCAATGAGCTGGAATTGCTGCATGACCAGCAGGTGCCGGCGATGGATATAGCTGCGGTGCGCACGACGGTCGAGGCCGCGCTGGGTGTTCCGTTGGACACTCTGTTTGCCTCGTTTTGCCCCACGCCGCTCGCCGCCGCTACAATCGCCCAGGTGCATGAGGCGACGACGCAGAGCGGGCGGCATGTCGTTGTGAAGGTGCAACGCCCCGGCCTTGATGCGCTGATCGCAACCGATTTTGCCACGCTAACCTACCTCGTCGCCCTGGGCGAACGTTTCTTTCCGCAGCTTCGCGCCTTCGACCTTCCGGTGATGGTGCATGAATTTGCCACTAGCCTGAACCGCGAGACCGACTTCAGCCGCGAGGCGCGTGCGATTGTGCTCTTTCGCAGCGTGCTGGCCGATCTGCCCGGCCTCTGGATTCCGGATGTCGTCATGGAGTGTTCGAGCCGAACGGTGCTCACGCTAGAATTTGCCGCCGGGGAACGGGTCGATCTCTACGCCAAGCGCCACCCTGAGGTGATCCCGCAGTCGATCAATACGCTGGTGCGGCTGATGCTTCAGATGATCTTCGAGGAGGGGCTGTTTCACGCCGACCCGCATCCGGGGAATGTTTTTGTGCTGCCCGATGGGCGGCTCGCTCTGCTCGACTTCGGGATGACGGGCGAACTTGACGAGGCGATGCGTGAGGCGTTGACGCTCCTGCTCGAAGCGATCATTAAGGCTGATGCGCGGGCGGCTACGGAGGCCTATCTCGAATTGGCACCGGCCAGCGACGGCGTCAACCGGGCGGCGCTGCTGGTGGACATCAAGGCCGTGCTCTATGAGATTCGCCGCAGCAACCTGGCGGATGTCTCGGTTGGGGATGCCTTTGATGCGCTGCTGCGGGCCGGAAGCCGCAATGGGGTGCATAATCCGGGCGAGTTCTTTCTGCTGACGCGAACATTCGTTATCCTGGAAGCGCTGCTGCGCCAACTCGCCCCGCACCATGATTACATGGCGTCGTTTCGTGAAGAGATCGCCCGCCTGACTGAGCAACAGCTTTCGCGGGCGCGGGTCGAGCGCAAGACGACCTCGCTGGTGCGCGAGCTAGGGCGGCTGGCCAACGATGCGCCCGGCGACACACGCCGCCTCCTCCGACGAATTGCGGATGGTAATCTGGGCCGTGTGCAGGCTCCGGCGGTGGAGGCCATGGGCGAGCGGGTCAGCCGCAATCTCGAACGGCTCACCAATACGCTGGCGGTTGCGGCACTGATTGTCGGCGGCGCGCTGCTGCTGATCGCACGCATGGACGGCTGGCTGCATCTGCTCGGCCAATTCATGGTTGTCAGCGGGCTTGTCGGTATGCTCATCATCGGCATTAGCACCCTTTATGAGTGACGAGTAGGGGAGGGGTGCGGGGGGGGGTTCGCCCCCCCCCCACCCCTCCCCTAGCATCCTAGAGGAGATACCTATGGCTCATTCCGACCCCGCAACGGCGTACCAACGCCCGATTGAAACGGTGCTTGCCGAGCTTGGTGGCGACGCCACGCAGGGGCTTACCACGGCAGAGGCGCAGCGCCGCTTGGCCGAATACGGCCCCAATATGCTCCAGGCCGAAGCGCCCACCCCGGCGTGGCGGCGCTTTCTGGCGCAGTTTCAGAACGTGCTGATTGGGCTGTTGCTGGTTGCGGCGGCGATTTCGCTGGCGCTTTGGGCCTATGAAGGCGCCGTTGCAGTGCCCTACGAGGCGCTGGTGATCTTCGCGATTGTGCTCTTTAACGGGGTGCTGGGCTACGTCCAAGAGGCGCGGGCGGATCGTTCGGTTGCGGCGCTGAATGCCATGAGCGCAGCCGAAGCCTCTGTGCTGCGCGATGGGCAACTTCAGCGCATTCCGGCTAGCGACTTGGTGCCCGGCGATAGCATCCAGATCGAGGCGGGCGATACGATCCCCGCCGATGGGCGCTTGCTTTCCGCTGTCGCGCTCCAGGTCGCCGAAGCCTCGCTCACCGGCGAGAGCCTGCCCGTTACAAAAGAGATCGCTCCGCTGCCCCAGGAACTTGCCATCGGCGACCGCAGCAACAGCCTCTTCAGTGGCACCACCGCTAGCTACGGTCGTGGCAGCGCGGTGGTGACGGCGACGGGCATGCAGACGGAGATGGGCAAGATTGCAGGATTGCTCCACCATGCCAAACGCGAGCCGACGCCGCTGCAGCAGGAGCTGGATCGTATGGGTAAGCTGCTGGGGTTGATCGTGGTGGGCATCGCGGCGGTGATGATCGTAACTATCGTGGTAATCGACGGCATCCGCGATCTGAGCGGGCTGGTAGATGTGCTCATCCTAGGCGTGGCGCTCGCCGTCGCTGCCGTGCCTGAAGGGCTGCCCGCCGTGGTGACAGCGGTATTGTCGCTGGGCATGTTGCGTATGGCGCGGCGGGGCGCGATCATCCGTAAGCTGCCCGCCGTCGAGACGCTTGGCTCGGCCAGCGTTATCGCCTCCGATAAGACGGGGACGCTGACCAAAAACGAGATGACGGTGCGCACCATCGTGACCGTCGGCGGGCGCGTAGAGTTGCGCGGCACCGGCTATGCCCCCGAGGGCGCGTTGTTGCAGCATGATCAGGTGTTGGGCGACACGGCGCTGCGCACGGAAGTACTTGCCGTTCTGCGCGCCGCCGATCGGGCCAACAACGCACTGCTCCAAGAACATGAAGGGCACTGGGTGATCCAGGGCGATCCCACTGAAGGGGCGCTCATCGTCGCCGCACGCAAGGCTGGCCTCACCGACGCGGATCTCACCGCACGCTTCCCCAGGGTCGGTGAAGTGCCCTTCTCGTCGGAGCGCAAGCTGATGAGCACCGTCCATAGCGATGCCGAACACCCCGAACATCTACTCGTCTTCACCAAAGGCGCACCCGGCATCCTGATCGAGCGCTGCCAAGCGGAGTGGAGCGCCGATGGGCCGCAGCCGTTGAACGCAGAGCGCCGGGCGCAGATCCTTGCAACCAATGTGCAACTGGCCGATGCGGCTCTGCGCACGCTGGGGGTTGCTTTGCGCACGCTGCCGCCTGATGCGCTGGCCAACCCGGCGGCGCTGGACGAGCAGATCGAGCAGCAGATGGTATTTTTGGGGCTAATTGGCATGATCGACCCGCCTCGACCTGAAGCCGCCGCCGCCGTTGCGACAGCCAAAGGCGCGGGCATTCGCACCGTCATGATCACCGGCGATCACCCGCAGACCGCGACGGCCATTGCGCACGAGCTCGGCATCGCCACAACGGACGCCGCCGTCACGGGCGCTGAACTGGAACGCATGTCGGACGAGGGGCTGCGTAGCGTCGTGCGTGCGACGTCGGTGTATGCGCGCGTCGCTCCAGAGCATAAACTGCGCATTGTGAAGGCGTTGCAGCACAATGGCGCAGTGGTGGCAATGACCGGCGATGGCGTGAATGACGCGCCGGCGCTCAAGGCCGCCGACATCGGGGTGGCAATGGGCATCACCGGCACGGATGTCTCGAAGTCTGCCGCCGACATGGTCTTGACCGACGACAACTTCGCTACCATCGTGGTCGCGGTGGGCGAGGGCCGCACGATCCTGGCCAACATCCAAAAGTTCCTGCGCTTCCTCTTGTCGAGCAATATTGGCGAAGTGCTGACCATGTTCGGGGGCGTCGTGCTGGCCGACCTCCTCGGCCTGACGGCCAGTGGCGACAGCATGATCATTGCGCCGCTGCTGGCGACGCACATCCTCTGGATCAACCTCGTGACGGACGGCGCGCCCGCGCTCGCGCTCGGCCTCGATCCCGCCGACCCGGCGGTGATGCAGCAGCAGCCCCGTCCGCAGGGCAGCGGGGTGATCACGCGCACAATGTGGCGCGGCATCGGCTTGGTCGGCGTGATCATGGCCACGGGGACGCTCCTGGTGCTCGATGCATCCCTGCCGGGCGGCCTGATCGCCGGAACGGGCACGATGGCCTATGGCCAGACGATGGCGCTCACGACGCTGGTGCTCTTTCAGATGTTCAACGTCTTCAACGCACGCTCGGACACGCACAGCGCCTTCTACCGGCTCTTCCACAATAAATGGCTCTTTGGTGCCGTAGCGCTCTCACTGGTACTCCAAGTCGCCGTCGTCTACATACCGCTCCTGCAACGCGCCTTCGACACCGTACCCCTGCAAGGGCGCGATTGGCTGACCTGCGTGCTGGTTGCCAGCAGCGTACTCTGGCTGCGCGAACTGAGCAAAGCGCTCGGGTATCTGGGCCGCATGGCGGCGGGGGCGGGAAGCAAGCGGGGGAAGACGAAGGAGCTGGCGCACTGAGGGGGATGGTTCAACTAAGATTTGGCAATACCTATGTCGAAGACATTGCGCCCTTACGCCTTCCTGACGAGCTTGTTTGCCATTGGCACGCTCAGCGTGCTAGGATGGTGGCGTGCGGTCGGCTTCAGGCGTCCTGCACATCCACGCGATCTGCGCTTTGCTGCGCCATATGAGGCCATGCTATGAAACAGATTGACCGCTTTTTGCTCGCGATTATTGTTGGTGTTGTGGTGTTGGTGGTGGTGGCCCTGGTCATGGTTCTGACGCGCACGCCGCAGGGCTACCTGCCCGATACGACCCCCGGCGGCGTTGCCCATAACTACCTGCTGGCGCTGAAGCAGTACGACGACGCGCGGGCCTACGGCTATCTCGCATCTGATCTCGCGGGCTACCCGCCCTCCGTTGATGATTTTGGTGCCGACATCGACTCGCGCTACCGTTGGGCCTTCAACCGCGAAGCGGCGACGATTAGCGTTGGTGAGGAGCGCATCACCGGCGACCGAGCGGTTGTGACGGTGAGCGAGACGCATTTCGCTGCGGGGGGGCTGTTTCGCAGTGGCCAGTACAACAGATCCTTCAGCATGACGCTACGTCGTCAGGGCGAAGAATGGCGAATCGTCAGCGCCGAATCGTATTGGGCCGCGTGCTGGTCTGAAAGCCGTCCCTGCCAGTAGGGAACGCGCTGCGCATCTCTTTAGGGAAGAACATCACCATGAGTAGTGTCCGACGCTGGTATATTTTTCTGGTGGCGACGATCAGCCTACAGGCGGTAGCCTGGGCTGTGATCGCGCTGCTGCGCAACCTGCTGGGGGTCTGGGGCGCTGAGCGCGCAACCACGGCGATTGCGTTCCAGGTGGCGGTGATCGTGATCGGCATGCCGATCTTTGTGATCCACTGGCTCTGGGCGCAACGTTTGGCCGACGGCGACGACGAGGAGCGCGGGGCGCCACTGCGCCGCTTCTATCTCTATGGGAACATGGCCTTGCTGCTAGTGCCCTGGCTTGGCAGCGCCTACGATCTCTGCCGGGGGCTGTTGGGCATGCTGCTCGCCTCGTCCGGCGACTGGTATGGCGGCGGCTACTTCGACAGCGGACGCAGCGTTGGCCAAGGGCTGCTTGGCGAACTGACGGCGCTGCTAGTACTTGGGTTGCTCTGGTTCTACCAGCGTCAAATGGCAACGGCTGATGCTGTCGTTGTGCCGCCAGACGACAGCGGTGCCCTGATCCGCCGCCTCTACCTGTTCGGCTTCAGCCTGGGTGGGCTGCTCATGACCAGCCAGGCGGCGATTGAGTTGCTGCGCTGGGTGCTTTTTCAGTTGGGCGACACCACGACGATGCTTGGCGACCGCGCCCTGATCAATCCAATCACCGGCCTGCTGATCGGCCTGCCGCTCTGGGTGCTGGCCTGGGGCCTCGCCCAGGCGCTCTTTCATAACCCCGCCAGCGGCGAACGCGAGCGCACCTCGGCCCTGCGAACGTTCTACCTGCACGCCGTTGTCTTTGGCAGTGCCTTCGCTGCCGTCAGCGGGGCGACCCTGCTGCTGAACGGGTTGCTGCGCCAGGGCTTGGGCCTCGATCCGCAGGGCGACTTCCGTGGCCCCCTGTCGGTGGTGCTGATCACGGCGGTGGCATGGGCCTACCACAGCCTAACCCTACGCGCCGACACAGCCCGCATCCACGAGGTAGCGCGCCAAGCCGAGGTGCGCCAACTCGCCTGGTACCTCGTCGGAAGCATCGGCCTCGCCGCCGCGCTGATCGGTCTCGGTGGGATCATCAGCACCCTCATCCGCACGCTTGCTGCGGCGAACTTCGGCAACGACCTGCGCGAGCAGTTGGCATGGTCGATCGCGGCCCTGGCCGCCGGCCTGCCGGTATGGGCGCTGATCTGGCGTCGCGCCCAGGGTGCGGCGACGGCTGAAGGCCCCGCCGGCGATGTTGAACGCGGGGCGCTGGCGCGCCGGATCTACCTCTACGGCTTCCTCTTCGTTGCCACCCTGACCATCCTGAGCGGCCTTGTCTACATCGTCTTCCAACTGCTGCGCACCCTCCTCGGCGATCCGCTGTCGGGCAGCCTGCTGGCCAATCTCGCGCACGCCATCGCCTTTAGCCTGATCGCCGCCGGTGTGCTGGCCTACCACGGCAGCATCCTGCGCGACGAAGGACGCCGTCGCCAAGCCGCCGTGGCGGAGCGGGCCGCCGCGCTGCGCGTAGCAGTACTCGACCTCACCGACGGCAGCTTTGGCCGGGCCGTGGTCGAGCGGCTACGCCGCGAACTGCCCGGCCTAGCCCTGCACCCGATCGGCCTAAACCCTACAGCGGTGACCGCGATGGGCACCCCTGGCGACCCGCGCAGCCTCTCCGCCCAACTGGCTGAGACTGACCTCATTGTTGGCGCTTGGCAGATCGCCGTGCCGCAGACTGCTGGCGCAGAGGTAGCGCAAGCCGTCGGGGCCAGCCCGGCCCGTAAACTCCTGCTGCCCAGCCCCGCCGAGGGCTGGGCCTGGATCGGGGTGGAGCCCTGGAGCGATGAGGCCGTAAGCGACCAGATCGTCCACGCGGTGCGCCAAGTGCTCGATGGCGAATCGATTGGCCCCATCCGCCCCATGACGCCCCTCGCCATCGTCGGCACCGCCATCGGCGTGATCCTGTTGCTGATCATCCTGATGATCCTCGCGACGGCGTTTGTGGTGTAAGGGAGGGGTTCGGGGGGGGGGGAGGCCCCCCCCCAAACCCCCCCCCCCC
>RSAS01000792.1:7472-8049 GCA_003934145.1 Candidatus Viridilinea halotolerans
CTTCCGATCTAGCCCTCCCCGAAACCCCCTCCCACCATGGAATGAGGCAATAAGGGAGGGGTTCGGGGAGGGCGAAGCCCTCCCCGAAAACCCCTCCCACCATGGACAAGGGAAGCAAAACCAATGACACCGCAGGAAGCACCGGCTGGTAGCGAACACACCATTACGCTCGCAAAACTAGCGCATCTCGATGCGTTATACGAGCAACGCGAAGGTCTGGGGCAGCGGCCCACGCAGTGGGGCACCCTCGTCGAAGAGCTACGGGCGATCCGGCGCCTTGTCGAGGCCGGGATAACGGTCAGTATTGAAGGGACAGCGACGGTTTTGACGACGTGGCAGGATTTCTACGCTTGGGCGCATGGGCGCTACCATATGCTCGAAGATGGCTATGACAGTTGGATCGGTGATGATGTCAGCTAAGAAGGGACTTTCCTGACAAGGTCAGGCGTATGGCGCTCAACGGCGCAGTCTTACCCGCTAGAACGCCCGCGCTATGTGTGCTATGCTGAATCTGCTTTTTCGACCTAAGACAAGGTTCGTGGCAACGTTACCGTTTGCGCCAATAGGTAGTGCCGAC
>RSAS01000717.1 GCA_003934145.1 Candidatus Viridilinea halotolerans
TCAGCCCGTCTATGAACGCTCTCATGTCAAGAGGGAGTCTGCTTTTTTTTCATTCCGAGTTCTGTTTTTCTTATTCGACTCCTCACCGTGGCCATTTCTTGAAATCGAGGCCGGATTTTTTGGGCTCGCGGGGCGCGCTTTCCTTCATCCATCTATTCAAGGTCCGAACCATCCGGCCTCATGTCTTCATTCGATTGACCGTGCCCCACTCAGGGTTACGAGTGTGCTGGCGCCATCAGGGGCTGACACGGGGTCACGGCCAAATTGGGAGGTGCGCTTTGCCGGGTCTCGGGCTGATATGCCGGATGCCGCCGCGGCAAGGTCTAGAAAGGTCTCAGGGTTGTGGTTCGTCGCGTGGTCTCAGGTTCTCAAGGCTTGATGCCCCCGCCGTGGGGATGCTCTTTCAGCACGCCGCCTTCACAGTTTTCCTTTGATGGTAGTACACCTTCTTTGTCTTTGTTTCCGGGCGGAACTCCACCCCGAGGTACTTCACGTCGAACTTCTTTTTTGTCTTCAGGACTTGGTAGAGGACGCGCGCCAGGCGGTTTGCCACGGCCACCACGGCCCGTTTGCGCCCCTTGGTGGCCGCGAGCCTTCGGAAGTAGGGGTTGAAGGGATTGCGCGCTTGGCTGGCATGCTGGGCCGACTGGCAAAGCAGCGCCCTCGTGTAGGGATTGCCCCGCCTTGTGATCCGCCCGTGCCGCTCCTTGCCTCCTGAATCGTAGGTCGAGGGGACGAGCCCCAGGTAGCTTGACACGTGGGAGGAATCGACGAAGCGCGACACGTCTCCGATGGCGGCCAGGAACCCCGCCCCCACCAGCAGGCCGACACTGGGGACCGACTGCAAGAGCTCAATCTCCTCGGGGAAACTCTCCGTCACCGCCGCCTCGATACTCGCCGTCAGCGCCTTGACCGACTCCTCGGCACGCTTCCACGCGGCGAAATGCTCCCGCGCTATCATCGCCAGCGTCCCCTGCGTGCCCGCCAGCTTGAGGGCCTTCTCCCAGCTCTTCTCGCTCGTCAGCGTCCACGGCCCCTTCGGCGCCAAACCCTCCCCGCGAATCAACGCCTTGAACCGGTTGATCGCCGAGACACGGTCGGAGACAAAGGACTGGCGCGCGGCCAGCAGCATGCGCAGCTCTGCAACCTCGGGCGTGGGAACCCAGACGATCTGCGTATAGACGCCCCGCCGCCAGCCGTCACAGATCTCAAAGGCATCGCGGCTGTCACTCTTCTGTCCCACGCGCCGGGCCTTGGCGCGCACCTCCGCCGCGCTGATGACGACGGGGACGAGGCCCTGAGCATGGACAATGCCGGCGACGAAGGCTGTCATCGAGCCGCTTTCCATCGCGACCTCGGTTTGTTCGGGAGGCGCAAGCTGGGCGAAGAGCTTGTCGAAGGCCTCAACCGTCGTGGCAATCTCGCCGCTGTAAATCGTGGCCCCCTCGCCGTCCTGGGCGTGGACGAAAGTTGTCTTGCTGTGCACATCGAGTCCAAAGTACATCTTCATCGCGGTTGTCCTCCGGGTGTAATATGGGGCGATGCTTCTGCGAGAGGCCGACCCCGTGGTTCCAGACGGTTCCTACCTAAAACCGCATCCTCCCGGGGACAACCGCGTTCATGGATACAGGGTTGCGCCGAAAGGCGCTACCCCGGGT
>RSAS01000584.1 GCA_003934145.1 Candidatus Viridilinea halotolerans
GTAGGTAGGGGGTGCGGGGGAACCTGGTTCCCCCGCATTTCCCCCTGTCCGGCGGAGGGGTAGGGCACCGCCCTACAGATTCCAGTCACACCCGTCCGGCTTTGGCGGCTGCGCCGCCAAAGCCAGACAAAAAAGAAAAACCGATTTTGCATTATACGCCAAAAAGAATCGCCGAGTCAAGGGATTGCACACCTTGGCTCGACGATTCTTTTGGCTTACCTATCGGCTTTTTGACCTACGCTGTCAAGTGGTTGCAAAGACTCTCTAAATAATTTTTTACCTATAAGACACGATCACGCCGCTTTAAGGCCCAACCCGTTAGCCCCAGGCAGGCCGCACTGAAAGCCACGAGCGCGATCCAGCGGCTCAAGAGATGGCCCGCAGTGTAGGTGAAGGCGACCTCGGTGTTCAAGAAGAGTGGCGTGCAACCCGAAGGAACGCCTCCGCTGTCGTTGGTGTTAGGTAAATTGCAGAGGCTGTTCAGATCGAAACTTGTCCCTAAAGCATCCATCGCCCAGCGGCTGATGGTGAGCCACGAGAGCGGTGTGGCCCATCCTTCGATGTTGAAGATCAGCCCGGCAAAGAGGATCTGCGGAATCAGCGCCAAGGGCACAATGCTGATCGCCCGATCGCCGCTGGCCGAGTAGGCGCTGATCACCAAACCTAAGGCCATGCCGGTCAACGAGGTCAGCAACAGGGTGATAAAGGTCTCGACGAGCGGCGTGATCAGCAGCGCCTCTTCGCTGGGGAATGCTAAGCCTAGCGCGACAACCCCTAGTAAGAGTAGGGTCTGCACGATGATCAGCAGGCTTAAGACGGCGACCTTTGAGGCGATGTAGGGGACGATGCGCAGGTTGACGAGCCGCTCGCGTTGGTAGATCGGTTCCTCTTTGACGATCTCGCGGGCGGCGTTGATGATGCCAAACCAGACGCTCACCGTGGCGAGCATGAAGAGGACTTTTTTGGCTTCGCCGCGCTGGATCAGGTCAACCGCCTGCGCTCCGCTGAGCGCGTCGCTGTGCGCCACCATGAGCAGCAGCAAGGCGATCAGGGGCGCTTGCAGCAGCAGGATCATGAGATTGCGCCGATCCTGCAGGGTCAGGTCGAGGTAGCGTCGCGTCAGGAGGAAGAATTGGCGTAGCGAAGAATCTTTGCGGGCGCTGGTGGTTGGGTCGCTGCCGCGTACCACCGGGCCGGGCGGTGTCTCGGCGAGGCGCTCGGCAACGTAGCGCCGGTATTGCGGGCTGGCGCGATATTTGCGCTCCCAGAGTTCGGCGAGCGTGGGCGGCCCTTTGGCCTGCGGGTGTTCGTGCTGCCACGCGGTATACTCCGCCTGCAATTCCTGCTGCACCAGCGGGTTGTGGGCCTCAGCCGGCCCTTCAAGGCGCGTATAGATGTCCGCGAAGTCGCCACTCGTCACGTTGAAGAAGCCCAAGGCTTCGGTGGGTGGCCCAAAGTAGACCATACGTCCGGCAGCCATAAAGACCACATGGTCGCACACGGTAATATTGGCCGTGGCATGGGTCACCAACACCACCGTGCGCCCGCTGTCGGCGAGTTGGCGCAGGGTGTACATCATCTTCTTTTCCAACCCGGGATCGAGGCCGCTGGTTGGCTCGTCGAGGAAGAAGAGGCTCGGATCGGCCAAGAGTTCTGCGCCGATGCTGACGCGCTTGCGCTGCCCACCCGAGAGGCTCTCGATCAACTTAGTGCGGTGAGCGCCCATCTCCACATCGTCGAGCACACGGTTGACGCGGTCGCCCAGTTCGCTCGCCGCCGTGTCGGCGGGGAGGCGCAGGCGCGCCGCGTAGTGCAAGGCCCGCTCGACGGGCAGCGTGCGGTGCAGAATATCGTCTTGGGGGACGTAGCCCAAGAGATCGCGGTAGCTGGCAAAATTGCGGTAGAAATCGTCGCCATTGACCAGCACGCGCCCCGCGTTGGCGGGTACATAGCCGCAGAGCGCCTTCATCAGCGTACTCTTGCCCGTGCCCGATCCGCCGACGAGGGCGACAAATTCACGCGGGGCGATACTCAGCGAGACCTCCTGCAAAATCGTGAGGCTCTGGCTGCCTTTGCGCACCGTGCGCGCAATGGCGTGGGCATCAATGCGCATGGCGCCGCGCTGGTCGTACTCAGCAAGGACGCCCGGACTATAGACGAATTTGAACGCGCCGATCTGAATGACATCGCCCGGCTTAAGCGGATGCGCCCCGCTGAGGCGCTGGCCATTGACGAAGGTGCCATTGCTCGAACCGGCATCGCGCAGCAGCAAACCGCCGGGGGTGCGGTCGATCTGGGCGTGGAAGCGCGAAACCTGGGGATTATCGAGCGTAATGTCGCAACTCACACGCCCAATCGTAATCTGCGGATCGTTGGGATCGAGTTCGTAGCGATGCGAAACCTGGCCCGCCTGGGGCGTGCGCGCCACCACCGGATTGCGGTAGGTCAGCGTAACAAAACTGCCCGTCGCGGGGTCGCCAATGCGAATCGCATCGCCATCGGCCAACTCGTGGCTACTGATGCGCTGCCCGGCGAAGAGCATGCCATTGGTGGAACCAACATCCACGATGCGATGGCCGCGGCCCGCCGGTTCGAGACGCGCATGGTGGCCACTGACGAAGCGCGAACTGAGGACAAGATCGTTATCTGCCGCACGCCCAAGCTTCAGCGGCGTTGGGCCAAGGGCCACGATCTGCATCTGGCCCTCTTCTTGGACTTGCAGGGTCGGCCCCAAGCCCACCGTAGGCGGGGCCGCCCCGCCGCTCTGGATGCGGTTCGGTTGCTCACGGCCACACGACGGGCAAAAACGCGCTCCAGGGCGCGCAAGAGGAGCCTGGCAGTGCGCACAATTGGAGGGATTTGGCATGCGGCAAGCCTCCTTGACATGCTATAATCTTCTTAGATTTCAGTATAGCAGGTGGCTGTGACCAGCTTCTTGGGGGCTGCGCCCCAAACCCTCTTTTTTCTTTCGTTTTGGCGGCTGCGCCGCCAAAACGAAAGAAAAAAGGCAATAGAGCAAAAGTCACGCTGTGAGGGCACAAGCCACCCTGGGAGCGAGGGCGTCCCGCCCTCGTATGCGGCACAACGAGGGCGGGACGCCCTCGCTCCCAGACAGCGTTACGTTTGCGCTATTGCGAAAAAAGGTTCTTTGGGGGAGGTGAAGCCTCCCCCGCCCCCCCCGTAAAGCATAACAAAAGGGGATGATCCCTTGACCGATCAGGGTTTCCGCGCATGCACAACCTGTGGCACACTCCTCGCGGCGGGAACGCGCTTTTGCGCCCGTTGCGGTGCGGCTGTGGCGGTCGCCGCTGAAGAGATTGCCCTAGCGGGTGGGCGACGATTGCACCTCGCGGCGGATACGCTGGATCTGCGCGATCTGCTGGCGGTGGTTGAGGCGGGGGTGCTCTACTGGCGCCGTCGCCTCGCTTCGGATGAGGGGGTGGCCCGTGAACGGGCGGCGGCGGCGATTAAGGAGCTTTCGCAGATCCTTGATAGCTTGGCCATGCAGATTGCGCAAGGGCGCGAGACGGTGCGCATCACCAGCCACCTGCCCGCCCAGCGCGTCGCGCCCCGCCCGTGCGCTCTGTGTGGTCGGGGCAACCGCGAACAGGCCAAATATTGTATCGCGTGCGGCGCTCCACTGCGCGCCGGGCTGCGTCCCGCCACCAGTGCGCCACCGCGCCTCCAAGTTAAAATCGCCGCCCGCAGCGATGTGGGTCGGGTGCGTCAACTGAACGAAGACACCTTTTATGCAGGTGAATTTGCCCGTGCCGATGGTGCGGTCGGTACCCTCCTACTCGTTGCTGATGGCATGGGTGGCCACCAAGCCGGTGAGGTCGCTTCAGCCCTCGCCCGCGATGGCCTGAAGCAGGCGCTGACCAGCGCTCTGAGCGCTGGCGTGCCCGCCAGCGATGAAGCTTGGCATACCCTGCTCACCCAAGTGGTCGCAGCGGCCAACCAGCAGATCTACCAGCAAGGCCAGCGTAATGCCCAGCGCAGCGGTATGGGCACGACGCTCACCGTCGCGCTGCTGGTTGAGGGGCGCGCCCACCTCGCGCACGTCGGCGATAGTCGCATCTACCTGATCAATGCGCAGGGCTTGGGCAGCGAAGGGGCAACGTGGCTCAAACTCACCACCGACCACAGCCTCGTCGCCCGCCTGGTAGACATTGGCCAACTCACACCCGCCCAGGCGCGCACCCACCCCCAGCGCAACGTCGTCTATCGCTCGCTCGGCAGCGACCCCACGGTGGAGGTGGATACGCTGAGCCAAGCCCTAGCCTCCGGTGATCAGTTGTTGCTCTGTTCGGATGGCTTGACGAGCCATGTAGAGGATGAAGAACTCGCCGCCATCGCCATTGCCGAAACGAGCGCCGACCGCGCGTGCGAGCGACTGATCGCGCTGGCCAACGAGCGCGGCGGCTCGGATAATATTTCAGTGGTACTGGCGCGTGTGTAGGGAGAAGAACAGAGGAACAGAAGAACAGAGGAACAGAAGAACAGAAGAACAGAAGAACAGGTGAGCAGAGGAACAGGTGCATAGATGCCTGACCCAGACCCTCTACTTCTGATCACTATAAGGGCGAATAGAAAATGTGCATGTCGCCTCGCAAGAACCGCATAGGAACACCAAGAATCTCGATGCCTTCCCCCCTCTCCCACGTTGTGGGAGAGGGGGCAGGGGGTGAGGGCCATCCATGGCATCCCCATCACCTATCGGTGGCTTCCAGATTTAACGTTCTATCCACCCCTAAACCCTAAACCCTAAACCCAATACCTTTCAAATAAGGGAGAGCATAGACCTCACAGGTCTTTGCTGATGGCGTTCCAGTGCAGAAGAGCAGACCTGTGAGGTCTTATTTGAAACGTATTGACCCTAAACCCTAAACCCTGAACCCCTATGCCCATTTGTACCCTCTGCGGCGAAGAGAACCGCGCCACTGCTCGCTTTTGCTACAACTGCGCCGCGCCATTGATGCCTGTACGCCCAAGCGTGGATGATCAGGAGTGGCTGGCGGCGAGTTTGACTGAAGATGACGCGGGCGCACATGCGCCCTTTATTGGGAAAACCGGGCCGTTGTCTGGTTGCCCTGACGAGGAGAGCACCATGGATCAGCCCGCTACATCCCTGTTTGCTGGGCGTTTTACCCTGCCCTCGGCGGCGGAGGAAGAGCACGCAGAGACATTGACCGTGGTGGATACGCAGCCCTGGCGTCATTGTTGGGCTTGTGGTTCGCGGGCCAACGAGACGGGCGACACCTTTTGTAACGATTGTGGGGCTGCCCTCACCGAACGTGAGTACCAAGCGAGTTTGTGCCCGAGTGCTGCGCCCGTTGGCGCGGCTCTGGTGGCAACTATCGCCGATGAGCGGGCGCGGGCGCTGCTGCCCGAACTTGCCGAGCAGGTTGTCGCCGACGGCCAAACGTTGACGCTACTCCGCGACAGTGGCCGCCCACCCATTACGCCACCGCTCGACGAGACGACGGCGCTGATGGTGGGGGCCGCGTTGGCCGAGTTGGTCACTTTGTTGCACCAAAACGATTTGGCCCTGGGTAGCGTGACGCCGAGTGAGCTTGAAGCAGTGCCTAGCGGCATGCGCCTGCGGGCGGTGCCCAATTTGCGCCGCATCAGCGCTGACGAACGTGAAGCGACCCTCCAATCGGATCTTACCGCGTTCGCTGAGCTCTTGGAGCAACTGACTGAGACGCCGCGCACCACCCAGCGCTTCACCGAAGGTGAGGCGGTGCAGGCAATCAGTGCCAGCGATGACGGGCTGTTGGTGGTGTTGCGCCAGATCCGGACGGCAGAGTTGGCTACTGCCGCCGCTATTGGCGAGCGACTGCGCACCATTCTGGCCGACCGCACCCAGCCCACGTCGCTCCGCCAACTTGTGGGCGCCCACACCGATACGGGCCTCGTCCGCGACCACAACGAGGACAGCTTTCTCACCATCCGTCTGGGCCTCGGTAACAGTAGCTACCTGCAACATTGGGGTGTCTATATCGTCTCTGACGGCATGGGTGGCCATGCTGCCGGCGAGGTGGCCAGTGGCCTCGCTGCGCGCGCCACGGCGGAACTGTTGATGCAAGAATACCTCATCCAAGCCATGCAGCCCGCAGCGGAGTTCAATCAGGCCGCCGCCCAAGCGATCGTACGCAAAGCGATGCTGCGCGCTAATGAAGCCATTGTGACCGAGAGCCGCAATCAGGGCAATGATATGGGCGCAACCATGACTATGGCGCTCGTGGTCGGCGACCGGGCGCTTGTGGGCAATGTGGGCGATAGCCGCGCCTACCTCTACCGCGACGGCAAGTTGCGGCGTGTGAGCAAAGATCACTCGCTGGTGCAGCGCCTCGTGGATTTGGGCCAGATTAGCGATGAGGACGCCTACTCCCACCCGCAGCGCAACGCCATCTTGCGCTCGCTGGGCGACCGCGCCGAAGTTGAGGTGGATGTCTTCTACGAACGGGTCGTTCCGGGCGATATGCTCATGCTCTGCTCCGATGGTCAGTGGGAGATGACCCACGACCCAGAAATGGAGCGGATCTTGGCCCGTCACGAAGATCCCCAAGTCGCTTGTGAGCAACTGGTTGCCGCTGCGAATCAAGCCGGTGGTGTGGATAATATCGCCACCATCTTGATTAAATTTGCATGAATACTTGCCCAAACTGTACCAACCCGGTTGCGCCCGGTATCGCTTTTTGCCCTGAATGTGGGGCGCGTATTGCCGCGCAGAGCATAGCGACTCTCCAGGAGCGCTACGAACTCACCCAAAAACTGGGGCAAGGCGGCATGGGTGCGGTCTATTTGGCGCGCGACCGCCGTCTGAGCACGGTGCGCTGGGCGGTGAAGGAGTTGAGCGACGCGCAGATCAGCGATCCGCAGGAGCGCCAGCAGGCGGCGTTCGCCTTCCGGCGCGAAGCGGAACTGCTGGCCAGCCTCAACCACCCCAACCTGCCCCGCGTCACCGACCATTTTACCGAGGATGGCAAGAGCTACTTGGTGATGGAGTTGGTTGAGGGCGAAAGCCTGCAAGCCTTTATTGAACGTGAAGGTCTGCCCCGCCCAGTCTCTGAGGTGCTAGGCTGGGTCGAGCAACTCTGTGCGGTGTTGCACTACCTGCACAGCCAACGTCCGCCGGTGATCTTCCGCGACCTGAAGCCATCCAACATTATGTTGACGCCCACGGGCCAAGTCAAACTGATCGACTTTGGCATTGCGCGCCTCTTCAAACCCGGTCAGGCCACCGATACGCAAGCCTTTGGCACGATGGGCTACAGTGCGCCGGAGCAGTATGGCCAAGGTCAAACCGACCAGCGCTCCGACATCTACAGCCTCGCCGTGGTGAGTCACCAGTTGCTGACCGGCTACGATCCCACCAACACGCCTTTTCGCCTTCCGGCGGCGGCGCAACTCAACCCCCAGGTGCCCCCTGCGCTCTCGGAAGCACTCGAGCGGGCGATGCACAACGACCGCGCCCAGCGCTTCGCCGATGTTTCCGCCTTGCGCCAAGTCCTGCGCGACAGTAGCAACCTTGCCCCAGCAGCGAACGTCGAAGCAAGAAGCGCCGCGCCACCCGTGGCAACCGCCACGCCCCAAGCCGAGGGTGGCATGAGCGCCGCCAAGATCGCCTTCTGGATGGGCGTGATCAGTATGGTCTGGATGGTCGGTGCGATGGGTATGGTTGTGATAAGCCAGTTGAACGGCGGCAGCGACGGCGACGCTTTCGCTGGTTTTGGCATCATTCTTGGTATGCCGCCGTTGGTGCTGGGGCCAACCGCCGCCGTCTTTGCCCTGATTAGCCTTTTCAAATCCCAACCCACGCCCAAAAGCAAACGCGAAGCGGCGGTAGGCGTCGCTGCGGGGGTGTTTACGATTCTATTGTGTTGTGTAACCATGGCACTGTTTGTTTAGGATTTGGGGCTTCGCCCCTCCAGAGGGGGATTCTTCGGGGGCCATGCCCCCGTCTCGTAAGAACCGCATTGGAACACCAAAAATCTCAACATCTTCGCCCCCTCTCCCGCTTGCGGGAGA
>RSAS01000141.1 GCA_003934145.1 Candidatus Viridilinea halotolerans
AGCAACTCGGTCTGAACGAAGAGCAGGCCGCCTACATCTTGAAGGACGGCTTGGATGGACTGCGGGGCAAGAACATTGCCCAACTCCGCAGCATGCTCACCCCCAAGCAGTCGCGCATGGTCGCCGCCGTGAGCGAGTTGAGCCGCCGCATGTTGCGCCCCTCGCTGAACCGGCTGCAGATCAAGCAGCCGGGCGACGCCGCCCATTTCCTCATGGTCGAGATGGGCCACTTGGATCAAGAGCATCTGAGCGTGCTGCTGCTCGATACCAAGAATCGCGTCCAGGATTTCGCCACCATCTACATCGGCAGCGTCAACAGCGCCCAGGTTCGGGTTGGCGAAGTCTTCAAAGAGGCCATTCGGCGCAACAGCGCTGCGATCATTGTGGCCCACAACCATCCGAGCGGTGATTGCACGCCATCCCCAGAGGATGTCCTTGTTACCAAACAGATCGTGCAAGCCGGTCATTTACTTGATATTCAAGTCTTAGATCACCTCGTTATTGGCATGGGAGTATACGTCAGCATGCGCGAGCGAGGATTGGGGTGGCAGCCATGAGCCGCCGCGCCAGCCGCTGGACGAGCCGCCGCGAGCTACGCATGCAAGCCATCGTCGAGGCCGACCGACGGGCCGCCGTGACCGCTGCGCGCGAGGCAATCATCGAGCGCTTCATGGCCGAAGCGCCCTACAGCTACCAAGAACTGCGTCAAGCCAATGCGGAGCGCCGCCTCGCCACGCTGCTCCGCGCCATCGCACCCAACCTCATCCGCGCCCAAACCGTGCGCTTCCTCGTCGAACGCCAACAGGCCACCAACCAAGGGTGGCACTGGGGCGAGGTAGACGAGGTGCAGCGCGTGTTTGTGGGCTTGGTGGCATGCGAGGTGTGAGGCGGGAAGCGTGAGGAGTTGTCCGCAGATGACGCAGATTACGCAGATTTCTGATGCGCTCGGACTAACCCCTGCTTCCAATACCCAATACCCAATACCCAATACCCAATACCCGACACCCGACACCCGGCCCCTGACCCCTGACCCCTGACCCCTGACCCCCGATACCTCACAAACAACGCCCCCCGTTGGCCCTGGCCGGCGGGGGGTGTTGTTTGTGGGGGGAGTATGGGCATCGTAGGCAGCAAGAGCAATGATTGAACCACAACTCATGGATGATCTCGCCGTGATCGTAATGGTATACTGCCAGCAAGCCATGATGCTGACTAGACGCGCAGGAAGGAGCGACTGATGACACAAAAGCTTGACATCCCCGTCACGCGCTCGTTGGAAGATTACCGTCACGAGCAACTGCTCACAATTGAAGAGTTTGCCCACTTCTTGGGTATGACCGACCAGACCTACCGCCGCCTCTTGGCCAACCCGGCAAGCGTGCGCATGCCAACCAAGCGCAAAGCCCGCGCGAAACTTGGCGTTTCGCCCTACTTGATCAAAGAGTTCTACCCGCCCACACCGGCGGGGGTGATCGAACGCGCTCACGCGGCCATCGCGGAGGCGGATCTCCAAGGATGGATCGCCGTAGACCCTGAGACCCTCGAACCAACCGGCGAACGGTTTGATGGTGAAGGGAAACCCATGTGAAACCGCTCGTCTGGGCTCGCGTCGTCTTCAGCCCGGCAGCCGACCGGGTACGCCAACGCCTTGATGCCGAGCATCGGCAACGCCTTGCGCGCATCATCAGCGTGATCAAAAACGGGCCAGAAGATGGTCACTTCGCAGGCTACGATGCCAATGGGCATGTCTTGCGCCAGATGACCGGCGCGGACACCCATGTGATCTACCGCGTCAACTTCTGGCCCATTGGCAGAGTTCTGCTTATCGTTTGGATCGAAATTCGTGATTGGGAGCCATTGGAGAGCGGGAGTACGTTGTAGGGTCTGTGTGCATCTTCACATGCTATACTACGAACAGCACAAAGCCCACCCCGACGCAGCAATGTTGGGTGGGCTTCGCGTACACACACATCGTTTTGGTGAACGTGCCTCTAGTGTAGCACGCTTGCGATCCTCCTGCAAGCCATCACCGCACCAAACGACACAATAGAGCCACGAATCCTTTCCTTCCTCCTCCCGCATCCCTCCTCCCTCCTCCCTCAACCCCTCATCAGAGGCATATGGCACCCTTCTCGACCACTGCGCTCGCACCCGACAGCCCGCTCTTTTGTGGAAGACAGGCTGAGTTGGATTGGCTGCTTCGTCGTTGCCACGCCGAGGTGACCGCCTACATCGCCCTCTATGGCGGGCGGCAGAATGGCAAGACCAGTTTGCTGTTGCGCCTCGAGGCATCGCTCCGTCCAGCCATGCCGGTCTGCCGGTTGGACTTTCAACTGATCAAGGGGGCCAGTGCTACGCAAGCCTTCGCCTTTGTGGCTGAGCGCATTGCCGAAAGCGTACCCCCCGCGTCCGATCCGCGAACCGTAGCCGATGGCCCAGGATTGCACCGCTTCTTGAGCCAGGCGCTCGCTCAGGATAAAGTGGCGCGCCTTGTCCTCATCCTCGACGAGTGGGGCGCACTGCCTGCGACCACCCGCGAGGCGCTCGCGCACGCGCTACGCTCCATCTTCGACGCCCGCCTCACCATGCCGGTGCTACGCAAGCTCCTCGTCATCTTCAGTGGCGGTGTCGAACTCTACGACCTCGTCGTCACCGAAGCCTCCTCGCTGCACAGCGTCTGTGTAGACCACCACCTGATTGACTTGGGCCAAGACGAAGCGGTAGCCCTCATCGCCGACGGGCTGGTTGCGGCGGGCCTTGATGTGACCCTCGCAACCGGCATGGGCCATGTGGTCTACAGCCGCGTCGCGGGCCACCCCTACCTGAGCCAACGCCTCGGCACGCTGCTCTTGGAGGCGTATCAGCGGGGCCAGCCCCTCAATGCGGAGGCGGTAGTCGCGGCGGAAGAGCGCATCCGCCAGAGTGATCCGCTGCTGCGCCACATCCTCAACGATCTCCGCGCATCCAGTCTCGCCGCCGCCGCCCGCCGCCTCCTCAGCGATCCACCCTTTTTCACTCGCCTTGATGATGACATGGCACGCCTCGAACTGGCTGGACTGGCGAAGCAGGCGGGGACGCATTGGGCAGTACGCAACCCACTCTTGGCTGCCATTTTTGCCAAACAGTTCGCTATCAACATCCCCGCCCCCACATGGCTGCCGCGCCTCGTGAAAGTCCCCGCCGGCCCCTTCCTGATGGGCAGCAACGATGCGGACGAGTTGGCCTTTGATGACGAAAAACCCCAACACACTCTCACGTTGCCCGACTATTGGATCGGCAGGACACCGATCACCAACGCGCAGTTCCGGCCCTTTGTGGAGGGCGACGGCTACACCAACCGCGCCTACTGGACAGCGGTGGGATGGGCCTTGCGGAGTAGATGGCAGATCTGCCAGCCGGCATGTTGGGCAGATGCGGAGTGGAATGGCGACGACTACCCGGTAGTCGGCGTGAGTTGGTTCGAGGCGGTGGCCTACTGCCGCTGGCTGAGTGCGCTGACCGGCCACGAGTTCCGTCTGCCGAGCGAGGCGGAATGGGAGAAGGCGGCGCGCGGCCCTGATGGGCGTATCTGGCCTTGGGGCGACGCTTGGGATGCCAGCCGCCTCAACATCGGGAACATTGGCCGTACAACCCCAGTTGGCCACTATCCCAAAGGGGCCAGTCCCTATGGATTACTCGACATGGCGGGCAATGTTTGGGAGTGGTGTGCGACGAAGTATGGCAAAGGCTATCCCTACCAGATTGAAGATGAGTGGGTGGAGCCGTACATAGCAAGTAATGATGCGACACGAGTACTACGCGGTGGCTCGTGGTACTCCGAATCCGAACGAAAATACGCACGCGGAGCGTCCTGTGGTCACTATGGTTCACACGCCCGCAACAACAATATCGGGTTGCGGGTCGTCAGTCATGCTCCCGTGGTGGGAAGTGACGAGTGATGGAGTTATACGCAATGGAGCAAAAGGGACGCTGTCACCCTGAGCGCAGCGAAGGGTCTCTCGTCGTAACCAGGAGAGATGCTTCGCTACGCTCAGCATGACAAAAGCCACAGCGTTCCTTTTGCGCTATTGCAGTTATACCAATTGCCGTTGAATATGCCGCATAGCAAATTACGTCAGACCGCATTGCAACAAGGTATGCCCTGCTTGTCACTCATCACTCATCACTCGTAACTGGTATTAAACACGACGAGTTTCTATGAAGCACAACCCCTTCACCCGTAGTGGTGCCTTACGCCTAGACCACCCCCTCTTCCGCGGACGAGTACGCGAACTGGCTCAGCTTGAGCAGGCGTGCCTCAGCGATCGCGATTTCTTCATGCTGGTCTATGGCGGACGGCAGAACGGCAAGACGACCGTGCTGCTGCGGTTGGAAGCGAGCTTGAAGACACGCCTCGGCGATGGGGTGCGCGTCTGTCGGGTGGACTTCCAGAGGTTGCCAAGCGCCACCTCGCCCGCTGTCTACCGTCACCTCGCCCACAGCATCGCTCGTGTGCTGCCCCATGCCCCCGCGCCCCCCGCTACGCCCGACGCCCCGACTCTGGGCGATTTCCTTGAGCATGCACTGGCAAACCCAGGCGTGCAGCGGCTTGCGGTGATACTCGACGAGCTTGGCACGCTGCCCGACACCACCCGCGAAGACCTAGCCCATGTTCTGCGGGCGCTGCACACCCAACGCTTGGCCAGCCCGGCCCTCGCCAAGGCTCAATTCGTGCTGGCTGGCGGCATTGAACTCTACCGCCTCGCAGTGGTCGAAGCCTCAGCCCTGCGCAACGTCTGCGAGATCGTGCGCCTCGCCGACTTGGACGAGGCCGATGCGGTCGCCGTGATTGCCGACGGGCTGAGCCTGGCGGGTGTTGCGCCTGCGAACGCACGAGCGCTCGGTGCAAGCGTCTACTCCCGCGTCAGCGGTCACCCCTACTTCACCCAGCGCCTGGGCGAGCAACTCGCCACGCAACAACTCACTGGTGACGAACCCGACGAAGCCGCTGTCGAGGCGTTTACATGGGCGCTGTTGGAGCAAGACGACCCGCTGCTGGAACACCTACGGCGCAGCATACATGAGCTACATCTGGAGGATGGCGTGCGCCGCCTCCTGAGCGCCGCGCAGCGCACCAGTCGCACCGACGACGCAACCGAGCGTCTCGATCTGCTGGGCCTAGCCCGACGGGCTGAACGCTATTGGGTGCCACGGAGCCCGCTGTTAACCGTAGCCCTAGCCGAGTGGCTAGGCATGTCGTTGCCACTTGGGACACCCATGCCGGTGGTCGCGGAACACGTGTGTACCCTCGCCATGCAGCAGCACCTACACGACCTGAACCTTGAACGGGAAGCGCTTGTTAGCCACCTGGCACGAGCCAGTTCCTCCACCGAACAGGTACGCCTCCAGCGCCGCGCCAACGCCCTGGCCGATGAGATCGCTCGCATCGAGACGCTACCACGAACGGCACCGCCAACCGTCCCAGCCCCACTCCAGGCAGCGTCCCCGCCGCAGGAGGATGCAACCCCTCCTGTTGCACCATCGCAAGCAGCACAACCAGTACCTACACGCCTCTCGCCGCTTGCCTCTCGCCTCATCCCACCCCTCGTCCACATCCCCGCCGGCCCCTTCCTGATGGGCAGCAACGGTTTGGTCTCTGATGACGAAAAACCCCAAAACACCCTCACGTTGCCCGACTATTGGATCGGCAGAACGCCCATCACCAACGCTCAGTTTCGGTCCTTCGTTGAGGGCGATGGCTACACTAACCGCGCATACTGGACAGAGGTGGGCTGGGCGTGGCGGGAGAAATGGCAGGTGAGCCAGCCGAGGTATTGGGCAAATGCAAAGTGGAATGGCGACGACTATCCGGTAGTCGGCGTGAGTTGGTTCGAGGCGGTGGCCTACTGCCGCTGGTTGAGTGCGATGACCGGCCACGAGTTTCGCCTGCCCAGCGAGGCGGAGTGGGAGAAGGCGGCGCGTGGCCCTGATGGGCGTATCTGGCCTTGGGGCAACACCTGGGAGGCGGGGCGCTGCAATAGTGAGGAGGCTGGCATTAAGAGGAGCGCCCCCGTCGGCCACTACCCCAATGGGGCCAGTCCGTATGGCGTCCTCGACATGACGGGCAATGGTTGGGAGTGGTGTGCGACCAAGTGGGGGAAAAGCTACCCCTATCGGCTGGAGGATGAGTGGGCGGAGGAATATTTGGAGGAAGGTGCAGACCGGTGTTTTCGAGGAGGGGCATTTTGGTGGAATCGCCAAGGCGTGCGCGGGGCGTTCCCCCACCTCATCAGCCCGCGCGTCCGCCTCAACGTCAGCGGGTTGCGGGTCGTCAGTCATGCTCCCGTGGTGGGAAGTGACGAGTGATGAGTGATGAGTGACGAGAGGAGCGAGTGATAAGTGATGAGGGATGAGGGATGAGTGGCAAGTGGCGAGTTGTCACCGCTTGTCACTTGTCACTTGTCACTCATCCCTCTAGGAGCAAAACCGGATGAGTTCTGAGCATAAGCCATCAAACTACCGCGATCTACTAGTTTGGCAGAAAGGGATCGTCCTAGTCAAACATGTCTATCATGTTACCAAGACCTTCCCTGCTGACGAGCGTTTTGGTCTAAGCAGTCAGATGCGACGCGCAGCCGTGTCGGTGCCATCAAATATTGCGGAAGGTCAAGCACGCCATACCACGGGGGCTTTTGTGCAGTTCATCTCCACTGCCGAGGGTTCACTGGCCGAGCTTGATACGCAACTCGTTATTGCTGTTGATTTGGGCTACTGTAGTGAATCAAGCGTTGCTGATCTGTATGCACTGATCAATGAGTTGCGAAAAATGCTGAATGCGCTTCGTAGAAAGCTACAGAGTAAGTGATGAGTGACGAGTGACGAGTGATAAGCGGTGACAACTCGTCACTCGCCACTCGCCACTCGCCACTCGCCACTCGTCACTCGTCACTCATCACCCCACGGGTTGCGCAACGAGATTCACCGGAGTCGCAGATGGCTTCCCAACGCCATCGAGCATCACCTGCAGTTGTTGCGGCAAGGGCCTGTACATCGCTGTAGCAGCGATGACCAAGGAACGCGAGCAAGGCCGTCCTAATGCCCCATCCTCGCTCTGCGACAGCTCGTTGCGCAACTCGTGGGATCACTCGTCACTCATCACTCATCACTCATCACTCATCACTAACCACTATGGGGCGCAAAGAAGAGATCTACATCGTCATCACGCTGCTTCTCACGACCGCTGGGAGTGTGGCGAGTTGGCTTGCCCTCCCTCAGATACAATCCTGGCTTGCAGTACAACGAGAGAATTCGCTCCTTATCCCGCTCGTTGGCTTGGCTCTCTCGACCCTGATGCTGCTCATCCTCGTGCTCTACCTGAGGTGGGAACAACTTGCCAAGTGGTGGCGGTCGATCATGCCCCGCACCCGCGTAGAGACCGCCTACCTCAACGCCGTTATCACCTTCCTCAATCGTACCCCTGCGTTGCTCGTCATCAGCAACCCCAAGGAGCACCACACCGAACTCGATCTGCTCGCCGCCTACAGCCAACTCACCTTGAACGAAGACCCTGACGAACCTGATGCGCCACACTCGAACCCAACGCCGTCTCAGGAGCGTGCTACTGGCTTGGGGTTGGCGTTCGCGGGCCGGAAGGAGGCGGGGCTGGGGGCGGGGCGCTCATGGCGACGGCGTCTGGTTGATGTCATCCTCTGGCTCTTGGTTCACGGCTTTCTGCTCAGCAGCGCCCTTCTGCTCAGCAGCGCCCTCCTCTGGATACCATCTGAGGGAATCCGCCTGCATTGGGGTACGGGCCTCTTCGCCATGTTTCTGCTTGGTATCTGGGCTGGGGCGGCATGGTTTAGCCAGCGCGTGGTGTTGCCCTCCCTCACGGCCACCCTCGACCGCCGTGGCATCTGCACGGCCCCCCCTGCCACGCCGGGCGCGGCGATCTGGCAGCACCAGCGCCTACTTATCAAAGGCGACCCTGGGAGTGGCAAGACCACCCTGCTGCG
>RSAS01000794.1 GCA_003934145.1 Candidatus Viridilinea halotolerans
GGCGGCTGGGCCGCCTTCCGGCGGGGGTTCGGGGGCATGGCCCCCGAAGCATTCCCCTTCCGGCGGGGGGGCGGGGGCAAGGCCCCCGAAGCATCCCCCTTCCGGCGGGGGTTCGGGGGCATGGCCCCCGAAGCATTCCCCCCGCCGGTAAGGGTGCGCACGGGAACTTGGTTCCCGCACGCACCCTTACCGGCAACGCATACTACCGATCCGGCCAGGCGGTATCGATCTCCTGCATCGCCGCCTCCAACTCAAGCGTCCCGGCGACAAGTTCGGTCATGCCGCGCCAGAACGAGCCGGAACCGACTTCACCGGGCATCAGGTCGGAGGCATCGAAGCGCAGGCTGGTGGCGTTGAGAATGATCTCGCCGACGCCACGCTCAATGTCGTCGCCGTACCAGGCGAGATCCGAGTCGTTGTGCGGCGAAATTGCGCCACCGGCTGCCAGCCAGTCCTGCACCGAAGCCCCACTGCTGAAGTAGGACATCACGGCGCGCACTTCGGGCCGGTCGTTGAACATGGCCATCAGGTCACCCGCGACCAGCACGGGCTCGCCGTACTGCGTGTCAATGCCGGGTAGATAGAAGAAATCGTAGTCCACACCAGGCACGGCAGTGCTGGGGAAGAAACTGGTGATGAAGTTGCCCTGCTTGTGCAGCCAGCAGCCGGGCTGGGCATCAAACATGGGGCTGGGCGCATCACCAAAACTGGTGGTGACGATGGCGGCCCGTCCGCCGTAGACATACTCGTCGTTGAACCAGATTTCGGCCATCTTTTCGGCAGCGGCGCGCACCTCAGGCGAGTCGAAGGCCAACTCACCCGCGACCCAACGGTCGTAGTTTTCGAGTGAGGTCGTGCGCAGCATAATCTCTTCCAGCCAGTCGGTGGCGGGCCAGCCGGTGGCCGCGCCCGACTCGATGCCGATACACCACGCCTGATCGCCATCCAGCGCGATCTCTTCGGTCAGGGTGAGCAGTTCGTCCCAAGTGGTGGGAATCGTGTAGTCCGCCGCCTCAAAGGCCGCCCGGGGGTACCAGACCAAGCTCTTGCCATTCACACGATGCCAGACACCCGCGTTGATCGTGCCCGTGTCGCTCTCCATGACCGCCATGTCGAGCCAGCTCTGGTTGTAGTTCGCACTCAACCATTCGGCGCTGATGAATTGATCAACATCAACGACCTTGCCATCGCGCACAAAGTTGGCCAACAAGCCGGGCTGCGGGAAGTCTACAATGTCGGGCGGATTGCCGCCATCAACGCGAATGGAGATGCTCGCCTCAAACTCCTTCGAGCCTTCGTACTGAATGTCAATGCCCGTGATCTCCTCGAAGGTGGTCATCGCCTGATTGAACTTCACCGCATCAGCATCGGTAAAGGGGCCATTCATGGTTACCACGGTACCGGCATATTCACCGGCAAATGCGGCGGCCAGCTCTGCGCTGATCTGATCAGCATTATCGGCCAAAGCTCGCGTCGCTGAACCAACATCCACCGCCGGGGTCACCGGCTCTTCGGTGGGTTCCATCGCGGGCTCTTCAGTGGCTTCTGGGGTAGCCTCCGCAGCGGCATCCATGGTGGGCATTGGGGTGGCTTCCGCAGCCGGTGCTACCGTCGGTTCCATCGCAGGCATCTCTGTCGCCGGGGCAACCGGCGCGGTCGTTGGGGTTGCGGCGGTGCCACCACCACACGCCGCAAGCATTACGGCCAACATTACGAACAGGGTCAGAATAGAGAATTTGCGCAGCATACGTGTACGTTCCTTCCTTACATTGGTTTCAGGTAGGCAGACATTGCCTCATCTGGGTTGGCGTGATCAGGGCGTTGTTTGGATCGTAACCACCCCCTTTCAATAAGAGAGGTGGGACAACCAGGTTGCCCCACGTCCCGCTGGGGTAGGTGTGGGGCAACCTGGTTGCCCCACACCTACCCCAGCGGGGCACTCGTGCGTCGAACAACCAACTCAACCGGCACCTGCTCGGCAGGCGGGGCAGACGCACCACTCAGCATCAGAAAGAGCAACTCAACGGCGCGTGCGCCGCTCTCGAAGAGGGGTTGGCGCACGGTGGTGAGCCCCAAGTACTCCGCGATGTCAATGTCATCAAAGCCCACGACAGCGAGGGCTTGCGGCACAGGAATGTCCAGATCGCGAGCGGCCTCAAGCACACCCATCGCCTGGGTATCGCTGGCGGCAAAGATCGCACTAGGCGGTTCTGGCAGTTGAAGCAATTCACGGGCCAGCACGCGCGCCTCGTAGCGTCCATGCAGGCCGTGGCGCTGGTAGGCGGAAGGCAAGGGCAGGTTGGCCGCCGCAAGCGCTTGTTGGTACCCCAAAAGGCGATCGTGGCTGCTGGTAAAATTGAAGGTCAGCGGATCTTCTTGGGGATCGCCAATAAAGGCAATGCGGGTGTGGCCCAAAGCGATCAGATGGTTGGTGGCCAAAGCGCCACCCGCCACGTCGTCAATGCTCACCCCCGGCAAGCCCTCAGCAAACGTGTCAATCAGCACCACCGGCAGCCCAGCCTCACGGAAGGCGTTCACCTCAGCCGGGCGCGGGGCCAATGAAATGATAAGCAGACCGTCGGCGCGATCACTGCGGGCTGCATCGCGCAAACACTCGTCGCGCCGCGCCACCGCCTCCACATTAAAGACCACCAGATGGTAGCCAGCCGCCGCCAAGGTCGCTTCAACCCCGCGCAGCCGCTCCACCACCGACGGGCGCGTGAAGAAGGGGGCAAGCGCCGCTACTGTCAGCGTTTTGCCCAGCGCAAAAGTACGCGCCAACTGGCTGGGGTTATAACGCAATTCTGCAATGACACTCAGAACGCGCTGGCGCGTAGCCGCGCTCACCAGCGGGCTCTGGTTGAGTACCCGCGAGACGGTACCTAAGCCCACGCCCGCCACTTTTGCCACATCGCGAATCGTAGCCGCCATAGAAATTCACCTAAACCCTGATCGCCATTGACGGGTTCACCGTTCCATTGGAACTAGTTCCAGCGTAGCACAAAAGCGGCGTATGTCAAGGGGGGAAGATCAATTATATGGCTTCATTGCATGACGGGAGGGTGCGCGGGAACCAGGTTCCCGCGCACCCTCCCGTCATGCGGCGATGCGGGGCTGCGCCCCACAGCCTGCACCGGAAGCGGCGGCGCAACCGCTCGTGTACTCTTTACTTCCCCACCTCTTCGGCAATCCTCGTCACCGCAGCATTCACATGTTTCATGGTTGGGCCGCTGACGCGCACGCGCCCGCTGCTGCCGATGGGGGTGATTTGTGTGCCGGTCTCTGCCTGGATCGTCTCTAGTCTGCTCTTGCCGCCGCCGAAGAGACTGCTAAAGAAGCCACCCGCTCTACGCGTCAGCGCCGCCAGTTGCGTTGGGGTGAGGGTGAGTTCGCGTTGGGGTGTTTGATTCGGTTGTGCGCTCTCTGGTTTGGCCGCTGCTGCGTTGCGGGGCTTGGCTGGCGGTGTACTCTGTTTGGTTGGTAGGGGGGGGCTGCGCTTTGCCGGTGTGACAGCGAGCGATTCGACGTGTTGGTTGATCAGGGTGCGCGCCCGTTTCAATTGGGCGCGACTGGCGCCAACAATGGTGATACGTCCGGTTAAGCGTCCGTCGGCGTCCCGCTCTAGATCAATGCGCTGCACCCCGCTCTGGTTGCGGATCGCGTTGATCACCGCACCGCCCTTGCCAATAACCCGAGCTACGAGATCAGGATTGATTTCTAAATCAATTTTCCACGTTTTGCGTAGCGTGAATTGAACGCGCCCCTCTTCGGGCTTGAATTCTTGGACTCGCACCTTTAGCTTTTGGCCAAAGGTGATAGGTAGCTTGGGCAGCACTGCACTGATCTCGTGGCGCGAAATGGGCGCTTCGTAGCCGTCGTGGGTGCGGAGAAAGACAAGGTCGTTGTGTATGCCCACGATGGTGACCGGCACCGGGCGTTCATCTTCGGCATAGGGGCGCAGGAGTTCGAGGCCGCTCACGTCAATGATGCGCACCTCGAGTTCGTTGGAACGGCGAAAGAGGGTGTTGAGCTTGCGCCGGTAGCCCGCGTGGCGACTGAGTTGAAGCAACCCACGGCGGCGGGCGTAGCTCAAGGGCTGCGTGGCGATCAACGCCTGGCTCTGTTCGTCCCAGTTGGGGCCGAGACGTTGCACCAGGGTGTTGCGCTCCTTGCCCGGCAGATCTTCGCGCTCCAGGCTGATACGCAACGGGCGCTGGAAGCGGCGCGCTTGAATACGTAAACGGCAATGCTGGCCAAGATTGAACTCGTCGGGGCGGGGCGGCAGGCGGTCAACATGGACAAAGAGGATGACGGGGAGATAGGCTTGCGTCGCTTCCGGTTCGATCCAGACGAAGATGCCGTTGTCGCGCACATCCACGATCTGCGCGCTCACCACGCGCTCGCCATTGGCGACCAGGGCGGCGGTGGCTTGTTGCGAAGCTTCGAGGCGGTTGACGCGCACCTGCTGCAGTTCGCTGTCGATCTCCTCAACCACTACTTGGATCTGGGTGCGCGGCGGGGCGCTGGCGAGCAGTTCCACGGCGACGTTGCGCCCGCTCAGGCTGTAGTCATACGGGTCGAGCGTGATCTCCAGGCCGCTCAGCGGCTCACGCACAATCAGGTAGAAGAGGCCGTCGTTGATGTAACGCTCGACACTCTGCACCTCGACGCTGATGGTCTCGCCTTCGCAGTAGCGCGCCTGAAACTGGGCGAAGGGGGCAGGTTTTTGGCTTGGCGTGAAGAGGACGAGCGGCTGACGCGGGTTGTTGTGGTCGTAGCCCGCCACGACGACGCTGAAGGGTTGCCGCGTTGTCGGTGGTTGACCATGGAGCAAGCGCCCGCGGGGCAGCGGGGCATCATGCAAAAGCGTAGCGGGTGGCGCGGGCGTAGCCTCCTGCTCGTCGCCGTCAAAGAGTTCGGCGGCGCTGATGGCGACGCCAGGATCAAAGGCGACTTTGCCGCCACGCATGCCCAAACTTGAACCGAGCGCCTCTTCATTGGCGAGCAACTCAACCTCGTCAGATTCTTCAATCACCTCGTTGCTCGCCTTGAGTTGCAACGGCGGCGCGGCGGCTTGCATATCGCCAATGTGCAACTGGCCCTTGCTGGCCAGACTACAAGTGAAACGGGCACCCACCGGGAAGCGTTGGTCAATGAAGAGCCACGCGGGGTGGGTGGAACTCTGCAGCAGGCCGTTCGCGTTGCGCGTGGTGTTGGCGATGAGGCGGGCGAGGCCAAGATGGCTGCCGCCGACCGCTGGCAACCATGCCGCTTCGACGAGGCTCAGAAAGGAGGCAGCGGTGAAACTGAGTGGCGCAGCCAGCGGCGTCAGACGCTTGCGCGCCTGTTGGCGCTTACCGCAGACGAAGAACTTGGGCGCTTGCCCGAAGCAGATCGATCGGGGGCTCAGTTCAATTTCACTGTTCTGGTCGGGGGCCAACGCCGCGTCGCGCAGGTAGGGACGGTAGCGCCGCTCGTCGCCCCGTGTTTCAGACTGGTAGATCTGATGCGACAGGCCATAGGCGATGACGATACGCAGCCGATCCAGCAACTCCAGATTGCAGGGGCGCTGTTGCGCATCGCGCCGCCGCACAGCCATGTTGCGCAGCAGGATGTCGCGTTCGCCCACGAGGCGCTCGGCAAAAATGGTGTGGTTGACGAAGAACTGCTCGGCCCACACCGCCCGTTCGCGCTCTTGGGTACGCCCGAAGCCGCTCCCCTCCCATGCCATCCAGAGTTTCAATGCGAATTCCACATCATCGCGGCATGGCCCAATCAGCCCTTGATGGATGCGCCGCACCGCCCGCTTGGTTGCCGCATCCCATTCGCGATCCCACTGCAGCATGGTGGCGTAGCCATCCAAACGGCGCATGGGTAGCATAGTCGCCATCTCGACCGCGCAGCCGAAACGGTCGGCGAGCAGCATCAGATTAGCGATCTCCGGTTCGTCGGCAATGGTACGCAACTCGCTGCCGTGCGGCGTGATGTCCCCTTCGCCATCGAGCGCCCCAACCAACTGGAGCGCCCGCGTGGCGCGGGCCAGTTCGTTGGCGGGCGGCGCATGCAGCCATGCGAAGGCGGCGAGATCGTCCACCCCCGCCGCCTTCGCGTTGAGTACCAACGCCTCCAGCGGCACGCGCACAATCTCCGGCGGCGTCTGGGCCGCGAAGTTGGCGAACTGCGCTTCGGTGTAGAGACAATGGGCCACGCCGGGCTGGGTGCGCCCGGCACGCCCCCAACGCTGACGACAGCCCGCCTGGCTGTGCAGCGTCGGCACCACAGCGGTCGTCTGCGACGCGGCATCCCAACTCGCCTGGTTGATCAGCCCGCTATCCACCACATGGACGATTCCCTCAACAGTGAGCGAGGTTTCGGCGACGTTGGTAGCAATGACGACACGAATACGTTGCTTATCCTTAGAGGGGCGCAGCGCCGCCTCCTGACGCGCCTGGGGCAGGGTGGCATAGAGCGGGAAGATCTCCACCCGTGAAGCCAAGCGATAGTCCGCCTCGCTGTTGAGCAGATCGCGCAGCAGATCAATAGCGCGTTCAATCGGCTTACGCCCCGGCAGAAAGGCCAAAATATCGCCCTGGGGCGTGGCCGGATCGCGCTGCTGCATAGCTAAGAGCAGATCGAAGATGCTGTAGGCGACCTCTTCGTACATGCGGCCCGCCAGCAACTCCTCGGGCAGTGGGGGTTGCTGGCGGAAGCGCACCTCCAGCGGAAAGGCGCGCTGTGCGGGCAAAACGTAGCAACCAACGAGCGCATGGGCAAGGGCGGCGGCGATGTGGGCATTGGCGTTCGCTTGGCGCTGCAAGGTCGCAAGTTGCAGATCGGCGGGGCCACCAAAAAACTGAATGAAGCCTTGCGGCTCAATCGTCGCGCTCACAACCAGCAGGCGCAGATGGGGAAAACGGCGCAGACGAGGCCGCAGTAGGCTCAAAATCAGATCGATGTTCAGGCTACGTTCGTGCGCCTCATCAATAATAATCGTACCAACCCGTTCCAACTCATCGCGCACAATCAGATTGAGCAGCGTGCCATCGGTCATATAGATCAGCCGATTATGGTGATCACTCGCCCGCTGGCCGCGATGCTGAAAGCCGACATCAAAACCGGCACCGAGGCTCGCGCCGTGCAGGTCATGGGCCACAAAACTAGGAATCTGGCGTGTCGCCTGAATACGCGGCTGGGTAACAATAATCGGCCCGTGGCGCGTAAAGAAATTGGGGGGCAGCCCTTCGGTCGGCAAGAGCGCCGCAAAAGGTTCAGCGGGGCATTGCGTAGGCGGCTGCATGAGGCGATAGGGCAGCAGCGTAGACTTGCCGCTGCCGGTGGGCGCAACCACCACCAGCACCTGATGGTGGTAACCAAGGGCGCAGAGTTCGGCGAGGTGCGCTTCGCGCAGCGCAAAACGCTCAACGGGCGGATGGGGCGTCTGCTCCTGCGGCATCGGCTCTTGGTGACGGCGCGCCAAATGGCCCAACTCAGCCGCAGGCAGACCCGCAGCGGGCAACGGGCGCAGCGGCGGCAACGGATGCGTAGGCTGGCCGAGATGAGCCATTTCACGCCGATAGATCGCACTACAGGCGGCGCAGCGTGCGGGGCGGGGCACGCCATACTCCTCCGCCCGTTGCAACACCGCATCGGCAAAACCAAAGGTGCGCCCGCAGTCGGGGCAGGCGGTGAACCACTCGCGCGCCATAGGGTTGATTCCTTTTTTTGTGCGCTGTTGGCGGCTTCGCCGCCAACAGCGCACAAGAGGGGGGTTGCGGGGGCCGTGCCCCCGCGCCCCCGCCGGAGCGATGCTGCGGCATCGCCGCCAACAGCGCACATGAGGGGTTTTGCGGGGGCGAAGCCCCCGCGCCCCCGCCGGAGCGATGCTGCGGCATCGCCGCCAACAGCGCACATGAGGGGTTTTGCGGGGGCGAAGCCCCCGCGCCCCCGCCGGAGCGATGCTGCGGCATCGCCGCCAACAGCGCACATG
>RSAS01000642.1 GCA_003934145.1 Candidatus Viridilinea halotolerans
CAAAGTCACCTCCGGTGGGGGTTCGGGGGAGGCGAAGCCTCCCCCGAAGAACTTTTTTTCTTTCGTTTTGGCGGCTTCGCCGCCAAAACGAAAGAAAAAAGATGTTGTTCAACGTAACCCGCCCACTCACCGTGGCGACCTGCACGCGCAGGGGGATGAAAAAGAGTGTATTCATAGGTGTTGTCAAATTTGGCTTGATTACAGTGGCAACGTAAACCCATACGCGGCGAGGCGCGGCAGAAAGCTCGGCTGCTGACTACTCTGGTTCCAACGGGTTGTGAGGCGGCCCTGTGCATCTTTGCCCGTCACTTCGAGTGCAACCAGATCGTTGAGGACGTAGGCGCCCTGCTCGACGCCTTCGAGCGCGGTGATGGAGGCCACTTTGCGTTGCCCATCTTCAAGCCGCGTCTGCTGGATGATCAGGTCAATGCCGGTGGTAATCAGGCGTTGTACATGCGCTTCGGGGAGGCCGGGGTTGCTGCAGAGTATCATCGTTTCGAGGCGTGCAAGGGCGTCGCTTGGTGTGTTGGCGTGCATCAAAACCATACTGCCATCATGCCCTTCGGAGATTAAGCGTAGGAGATCAACCACTTCGCTCCCCTGCACATCCCCAATGATGACCCGTTCTGGTCGCATCTGCGCTGCGGCTCGGAGCAGGTCGTGTTTGCTGATCGCCCCTCGGCCCTGGCGATCGGGCGGACGGGTCACCAAGCGCACCACGTGCTCTTTGGCAAGGTGCAGCATCGCCACATCTTCAATCGTCACCACCCGCTCGTTGTCAGGAATAGCCGCGGAAAGTACATTCAGGAGCGTCGTTTTGCCCGATCCTGTGCCACCCGCGACGAGGATGTTCAAGCGTGCGCCAATGCAGGCTTGCAGCAGCGCGGCCATTGCGGGGGTGAGCGAACCAAAACGGATCAGATCCTCGACCGTCAGTCTATTCCGGCGAAACTTACGCAAGGTGAGCGATGGCTCGTCAAGTGCGATGGGTGGAATGACTGCTTGGATCAAGGTGCCATGATCCGAGTGCGCCATCACGATAGGATGGTCGCTATCAATTTTGGTGCCAAGCGGCAAAAGGAGCCGCTGGATGATCCGCATAAGATGTGCGCTGTCGTCGAAGGAGAGGTTCAGTTTGTGCAATGTGCCGCGCTGCTCGACATAGATAGCCTGCGGCCCGTTGACCATAATCTCCGCAATGGTCTGGTCATCGAGCAGCGGCTGTAAGATGCTCAAACCCACGATCTCATCGTAAACCTGTTGCAGGAGCGCCGCGTTGGCTTCCGCACTGAGCGTCAACGCCTGTGCTTGCAGCGTCATTTGGATGCGTGATGCAATGGCGTGACGTAAGGCGCTACCATCGCTTGGCGCAAGGCCCAATCTACGGGTCAAGCGTTGGACAATCTGCCCACCACCCTCCCCCTCAACGACCGGATCGCTCTGCGGATCGTAGAAGGGGGCTGCAAGATCGAGTTCTGTGAGCCATGCGTACACGATAGTACCTACAAGTTCGCGCAACGGTGTTGGTTCGTTCATCTTGTTTCTCCTTTGGTTGGGTGCGAGGCAACCATGCCCCATACGCATTAACTTAAACTTGGGGATGCCCCAAAACCCGCTCGTAGTAGGCGCTTTAGCGCCGTTCAAGGGC
>RSAS01000847.1 GCA_003934145.1 Candidatus Viridilinea halotolerans
TGTCACCCTGAGCGCAGCGAAGGGTCTCTCTTCGGTCGAAAAGAGATGCTTCGCTCTGCTCAGCATGACAGGCGCTTCGTGAGCAACAGGATGACTTTTGCGCCATTGTCCCTATTTCTTATTTCCTATTTCCTCCCCCCAAAGGCCACCTCTATGCTTCACCGTTCCCTCTTCACATGGTCGCTGGCCCTGCTCATGCTCTTTACCATGGTAGTGCCACCCCTTCCCGCTGCGGCGCAGATTCCTGCGTATGAGTGCAATGTGTATAGTGTCGATCCTGCTGACCCCTTCTGTCTCTTGGTGCCGGTGCAGGATGCGACTGGTGCGCCGCTGCCCGGGGCGTTGGTGACGGTTACGTTTGAGGGGTTTAGCGTGAGCGCCCGTGCGCAGCAGTTGGTTGATGGGCCGCTGGGCCAGGCGGTGGCGCTGCTGCCCCTTGAGCAGATTGGGGCGCTGCCTGGTGATCACCTCGATATTCGGGTGCAGGTGGGGAATGATGTGGTGCGCGAGATCATTGGCTACCGCCCTGATCCTGTCACGCGCACCTTCATGACCGATCCCTTTACCCTGGACATCACGGCCCCGCCCGCCCCGCTCTTTGGTCGGGTCTATATGCTCGATACCGAGACGAGTACGCCGGTTGCTGGCTACACTTTGGAACTCTACCGCGATCGGCCCGAAGGTGAGGCTGAGTTGCTGGATCGTTTTGAGGCGGGGGAGCGTTTTGACTTTGCCCTCGATCCTGGCGATATTCCCCTCGGAACGCGCCTCTGGCTGGTGGCCGAGCGCGGGGATTACTATTCGCTGGTGGCTTTTGAGTGGCGGCGTGCCCCTCTGCCGATGCAGATTGCACTGAATTGGCCCTGTGGCGGCATTGCGCCCCATGGCAGTAGCGGCAAGCAGTTGCCCCATGGCAGTAGTGGTAAGCAGTTGCCCGATCCTTTCTGTGTCATTGGCACGGTGACGCTGAATGGTGAGGCGTTGGAAGGGGTTGAGGTGAGTGCCCAACTCTTGTCTCCGGACGCGCTCGACCTGACGCCGGTGATCACGCAGACGCGCTTCTTTCCGCAACTCACGATGCCCGATCCGATCTACCTGATGGATATTGGGCGCTTGACGAGCCAGGATGTGCTAAGCAGCACCGTGGTACGTTTTACGGCGCGCCAGGATGATCTGATTGGTACCCTTGAGCTCACGTTGGCCGACCTGCGCATCCATGAGCGTTGGGGTGCTCGCGTGGTGGCGCTTGAGTTGCGGCAGGAACATATGCCGAGCGCCGGGTTGGCCGGTGGCCAGCCGAGCCTTGTGGCGGCTACGGGCAATGCCGAACGTTCGATGCTCTATGTGGGGGCGCGTGATGGCCTGTTGCTGCGCCGTTCGCACGGGATGACGGGTTGGCAGGGGCTGCTGGGGAGCAGTTCGACCATGCGTGGCCAGCCGGAACTCGCTGCGCTCGCCGCTGTGCGCCAAGCCTCCGGTGGCGACCTGCTGGCCGCTGGGAGTCTTGATGGTACGCTCTATCTTTCGCGTGATCACGGCAATACCTGGGATGTGCAGACCAGTACGGTGGGCCGTGTGCGGGCACTCGCCTTCGACCCCGATGGCACGCTTTTTGTGCTGGGAAGTACCGGCTTCGTGCAACGTACTCGCGCTGACCAGATGACGAGCCTGCCCCTGCCCCCCGCCGGTACGCGCGCGCTTGCCGCCCAAGCAGGCATACGCTACGCCGGTGGCCCGTTGGGGCTCTTTGTGCTGGCCGACGCTGGTACGACCTGGAACCAACTGCGTAGCGAGGAGGTACTGGCGCTGGCTGTTGATCCCGCTGGCGCACTGCTCGTCGGGACGCGTAACGGTCTCTTTGCCACCAATGCCGCTGGTACGACCTGGAGCGATCATGGCTTGACGGGGGCCGTCAGTGCGCTCGCCCGCAGCGCGGATGCGCTGTTGGCGATTACGCCCGCTGGCTTGCATCAGCGCGACGCCACCGGCGCGTGGCTGCCCGTGGCCCTGCGCGATGCCGCAACGCCCCAGGCGAGCCTGGGCACGCCGAGTGTCTATGCGCTACAGACGGTGGGAGCGTGGAGCTATGCGGCAACCCAGGCTGGGGTGATGGTGAGTAGCGACGGCGGGCAAAACTGGTCGCCCTTCAATCCCGCTTTTACCCAGGTGACGCGCGACATTGCGCTGTGGCCTGATGCACCAATTCCGCATGGAAGTTCGGGTGCGACCCTGACAGACCCTGCGCCGCCGCCCGTTAGCACCATCATGGCCGTTGGCCCGCGTGGCCTCTTCGCGGTAACGCAAGCGAGCATCACCGCAGTGCCTCTGCCTATAACGAGCAACCTCAACCCGGCGACTATTCAGGTGAGCAACGACGGGAGTGTGCTGCTGCTCGGGCGGGCGGGCGGGCCGGGGGGCCAACTGCTCGTGCGTAGTGACGCCGACAACTGGGCGGTGCTCGACATCGGCGCGAATCGCGGCATTAGTAAGATCCAATTCTTCCCAGGCCCACGCGGCAATACCAGCGCCATCATTGCAACCCACGGCGACGGCCTGTGGCTCTGGGAGCGTAGCGCGGGGCTGACGCCCTTCCCGGCGTTGGCTTCGCCCAACGGCGGCCAGTTGCCGATTGGCGCTGTCTGGATCAGTCCCGACCCCGACCCAGCGCCGTGTATGTTGGTTGTGGGTACGCAGCGGGTGAATGCCGCGACGCCAGCGGCAACCTATACGCGCCCTTGTGATACCACCAGCGCCTGGGTGGGGCCGCAGAACCTGGTGCGCCCCGCTGGCGTCGCAGCGCGCAGCGTCACCGCGCTGATCCACGCGCCCACGGCTACCGATCGCCTCTTTGCGGCAACCGACAGCGGCTTCTTCCAGGGGCAGGTGGGTGGCGGCTGGGAACCCATCTTTGGCCTGCCCATCCGCCCGCTTGCGCTGGCTGCTTCGGCCAACTATGAAAACGATCGCACCCTGCTGACGGGTGGCATCCAAGCGGGGGTGGTGCGCCTCTTCGATGCGACCCCCGATCTCGATCTGCGCCTGAGTTGCCCCGCGCAAGCCCGTGGCGCCACATCCGTCGCCTGCACGCTCACTACGCTGAACCAGGGGCTTTTGGAAGCCGATGCGGGCAGCATCGAATTGACCTGGGGCAATGGGCTACAGCCCACAGCGCTCAATGGCAATGCGGTGGCCACGAGTATGCCGCTCGTCATCAATCGCCCGCCTTTGCGCACAGGTGAAAGCATCAGCCACACCATCAGCTTTGCGGTGGAGCGGGTGATCAGGCCGGGGCGTAGCGAAGTGATGGCCGCAGCCGCAGCGGTGCCCCAAGAGATCTTCGTACTCAACAACGAGGCCCGCGCCCGCCTCCGGCTCGACTACCGCGATGCGCCCGATCCGGCGCTGGTGATCGGCGGGCAGCGCATGACGCCGCTCGGTGAAACGGGAACGCTGCAGCTTCGCTTGAGCAATTCGGGTACCCAAGCGCTCACCAGCACCATGCGGGTAACGCTGCAACTTCCTGCGGGTGTGGAACTGGTCGAGGCTGTGGGCGCAACTCAGCCCACCAGTGGCACCCTGGAGTGGACAATAGATCCGTTGCCGGTGGCGGGCGAAGCGGCGCTGCGCATGAGCTACCGCATGCCCACAAGCATCCCGACCGGCACGCAACTCTTGGCGACGGCGGCATTGGCCTACGACGGCGACGACCGCGAGTTGGCGAACAATCAGGATCAGTTGGAACTGTTGCCCACACCGAGCGCTCCGGAAGTAATTGTCTTGACCAACATGTCGCGCCTGGCGGCGCGCGGGCCGGTGGCTGCGGCGCGTAGCGCCCTCGCCGCCTATGTGGGCATGAATGGCAGCCTCGAGCTTCCGCTCGACGAGGTGCCACCCTGCGCAGACGATCCCGCCGGGCTGCGTTGCGCCTATGACGCCTGGGATGCCAGTGTTGCCGAACTGACCCAAAGCATCTACGCAAAACGTGACGAAGATGCGATCGCAGCACTGGCCATGGAGTCGGTCGAAGCGCGCATGGCCCTGCAAGCAGCTATTGCGGCCTACGTCGCCCCGCAGATCGCAGCGCTGGAAGCGGCCCCCAGCTACCTCTACATCATCGGCGACGATGATGTGATTCCCTACGGGGCCGCGCCCGATCTGCCCGATGCCGACCCCTTGGCCTACCCGCAGTCCTATTACGCCATGTCCATTCCGTGGGAAGACCCGCTCTTCAGCCTCTTCAAAGCCGATCACTACCCGACGGATCGTGTCTACGACGAACTCGGTGTGACGACGAGCCGCCAGCCGGGTGGCCCGCAAGAGATTGCAGCGGCCTTGCAGCGCTACGTAGCGCAAGGCGGCACTTTGATGCTCAACGCGGGGACGGTCTCGGGCGTGGCGGTGCAACTGACCGAAAGGGTGCAGCAAGAGCTCTGCACCATGATCAGTGCGCGCGGCCTAGCGCTCGGCTTGGGGCAAGGGCGAAGCTTGGCGTGCGACACCATTCCCCGCAGCGTCGCGGCGGGCCTGCCCGCGCTAAGCAGCAGCGGGCGCATTATCCAAGTGAGCGACCACGCCGCCCGCCATGTGATTGGCGACGCGACGGCCAACCGCATCCAGGAGCACACCCCCGGCCCCGATGTGCTCAACCTCATCCTGCTGCTCGGCTGCCACAGCGGCGTCACGGCGGGCATCGCCGACGAGCCGACACTGGTGACCACGCTGGCGCACGGGGGCCAACCGAGCTTTGGTTTCCTGAACTACGCCTACGCCGGCACCATTGCAGAAGAGGGCGCGTTTGCCTACGCGGAGCGACTCAACCTCTACCTGATGGACTACCTGCTCAACGAAGCGGATGTGACGCTGGCCGACGGGTTGCGGCGGGCCTTGGCCGACTACGAAGGCATGAGCGGTTCCTTCGTACACAGCAATCGCCACACCAAGACGGTCAACGGCATCGCGCTCTTCGGCCCGCCCGACTACCGGCTGAGTCTGCCACGCCAAGCGGCTGCGGCTGCTGCGCCCCAGGCGAGCATCGCTACGGTGACTGCTGCGCCCCAAGCCCTAGCCACTCCTGGGAGTGTGTTGCAACTCGGCTTTAGCCACCGCCGTCAGACCACGCCCGACGGCAACTATTACCGGAGCAGCAGTCCCGGCGGCACCAGCCACCTGCTCACCGATGCTGGGTTGCCCTTGCAACCGGGCATCACCATTGCCCTCGCCCCCAGCGTAGGCGGCGCACTTATCCGTAGCGGCACCTACGAAGATATCCTGGGCTTTGATCCCGTCATCTTCAGTGCTGCGCCGATCAACAGCCCACAGCGCTACAGCGAACGGGCCTATGCGGGCAAGAGTTGCGACCGACCAAACATCCTACACACCTTCAGCAGCGGCGACGGCAACCGTCAGTTGCTCATCACCACCGGCCAATGGAGCCCAACCGCAGGCACCGTCCAGCGTCTCATCAACACCCTCAGCGTCGAGCTTACCGCCAAGCAATCGGGTGGCCAACCGGCAGCCTTTGGCGGGCGCGTTACCAACTGCCGCCTCAACCAGCGCGTCAGGTTCAACATCCGCGACGGATCGGGCATCGCGCGCGTCGAGGTTGTTCTCATCGAAAACGGCCAGTTCAGTGTCCACCCCATGCGCAAAACCGGCCCGCGCTGGACGGCCACCTTCGAGGCGCGCGCCTGGTCGCGCTACTTCATCCAAGCCGTCGGTACCGACGGCAGCGTCACCCTCGAAACCAACGACGGCAACCTCTACATCGTCCCCGACGAGCATGCGCCGTGCGGCCCCGAATGCGACATCAACAGCGCCCTCGACGATCTGCACCCCACCTTTAGCGCCAACGGCGAAGTGCAGATCATGAACTACTCGCCGACCTGCCGCTACGAAGTGGGCCTCGCATCCTACGCCGTTCACGGGTCGGGCCTTGCCAACCAGAGCCTTTTTGACACAGCCAAGAAGCTGTTGCAACCCAACGCCAGCACCACATTGCGCGTACGCCTCCCGCACTGCGCCACCCAAGTGGACGCCTTCTACGGCAGTGCTATCGCCAACCCCGCACCGCCGCGCTACGCCGACCGGCTCTTGGCGAGCCAGCAGATCACGGGGGGCTACTGTAGCCCGTAGGCGCGGCGGGGATGCTTCGCTGCACTCAGCACGACAGCGTTCCGTAACAGGGCAACTCTTGCGTTGCTGCCTTTGGTTGTTGCGTGTTGGCGGCGAAGCCGCCAACACGCAACAACCAAACATGGCTTGACCTTCCACAATAAGCCCCCTGTTGTGTATAATACACAACAGGGGGTCTATTCATGAAAAACCAAGCCATGTTTGTCGATCGCGAACAGGAACTTGCCTTTTTGCAGCGCGTCTTGCAGCGCCGCAAGCCGGGGCCGGCGCAGTTGTTGCTGCTCTACGGGCGGCGGCGGGTGGGCAAGAGCAGCCTGCTCATGCATTGGGTGGCGCAGAGTGGCTTGCCGTCTACCTACTGGACGGCGGAGAAGGAGCCGGCTGCTCTACAGCGGCGTAAGCTTTATGCGGCGTTGGTTGGTTTGCCTCTGCAACAAGCGCCCATCTTTGGCAGTTGGGCCGAAGTCTGGGATGCCGTGGCCATTCTTTTGGCGGGCAAGCGTCACATCCTGGTGCTGGACGAACTGCCCTACATCATGGAGGCCGATCCTGCGGCGCTTTCGGCGCTGCAGCACGCCTGGGATCGCCACTTTCAACATATGGAGGTGGTATTGGCGCTGTGTGGTTCGCAGATTCGCGTGATGGAGGGTATTCAAGGCAGCCAATCGCCCCTCTTTGGCCGCCTCACCGGGCGCTGGTACCTCCAGCCGCTGCCCTTCTCGGCTCTGCACTCCTTCTTTCCTACGTGGTCGGTCGAAGAGCGCATCGCCGCCTACGCGCTGGTTGGGGGCGTGCCCGCCTACTTGGGCTGGCTTGATGCCGAATTGAGCCTTGTCGCCAATATCCGTGAGGTCATTCTCGACCCAGGCAGCATGTTTGGGGCCGAGCCGGCGTTTCTGCTCTACGACGAGGTGCGCGAGCCGCAGCCCCATTTGGCCATTCTGAAGGCGCTTGGGGCGGGTGCCCATACCTTAGAGGCGCTGGCGCAAGCGACGATTATCAGCAAAACCCATCTTTCGGCCTACCTCAGCCGCCTCCAAGATCTCAAGTTGGTTGAACGGCGTCTCCCGGCGACCATCCCTCCAGCGGCGCAACTCAACTCGCGCAAAGGGCGTTACCACCTGAGCGATGCCTACTTTCGTTTCTACTTCCGCTTTTTGGCCCCCTACCACGACCGGCTCGTCAGCGCACCCCAGGTTGTTCTTCAGCAGATTCAGGCGAACCTGCGCGCTTTTGTGGGCCAAACCGCCTTTGAGGAGTTGAGTCGCCGTTGGGTGAGCGAACAGGCGCAAGCGGGCGTTTTGCCGCTCACCCCGGCGCAGGTAGGCAGCCACTGGAGCCGCACGGTGCAGGTGGATGTGGTGGCCCCCGATTGGCAAAACCGCAAAATTCTGTTGGGCGAATGCAAATGGACAGCCGACGAGCTTGATCGCAAGGTTGTGCGCGAACTGGTTGAAACGAAGACCCCCCGGCTGCTTGCCGATCTGCCCAACGGCGGCGCGGGTTGGACAGTCACCTACGCCTATTTCACCCGTAGCGGCTTCACCAGCGAAGCGCGGCACGAAGCCCAACGCCACGGCGCGATCCTGGTGGATGCTGCGCAGCTTGGGGCGGAGTTGGGTTGAACGCAGTACATCTTCTTTGTTGGATTGACGCAAAGGGGCAAAGGTTTGGGGGTACGAAAAAGTTCGTTGGCTTCGACAAGCTCAGCCAACGGGCTGTTGGCTTCGACAAGCTCAGCCAACGGGTCGTTGGCAATGGAGCAAAAGTCACCCTGTTGCTCACAAAGCGCCTGTCATGCTGAGCGCAGCGAAGCATCTCTTTTCGACCGAAGAGAGACCCTTC
>RSAS01000902.1 GCA_003934145.1 Candidatus Viridilinea halotolerans
CGTACCGCAAAAAGCGGCAGTTTATCCCCATTTGGTGAAACCCTTTGAGGGGGCGCGGCCTCCGCGTCTCTCACGGGCCACTGGCATGCGGGCCATTTTGTACTCAGACATGGTTCGGAGGTACTTTACAGTTTAGCGCCATGCATTGCTTTCTGGTGCGCTCCGACTGACACCTGAAACCAGACACCTGAAACCTTGTCTCAGGGTGACAGGCACCGCGTGACAGCGTTACTTTTGCACGACTGCCAATGTTCTGCCCATTCTCATTCGCCGCTGATCACTACTCGCGCCAATCGCGTCTTGACAGTAATGCCTATGGCTTTGATAATGGCCCCCATCCCCCATCCCCCATCCCCCAGGAGTAAGCTATGAAGTTCAAGACGACCGATCTCTCCGATGCCCATCCCGATGTGCAAGTAGGTGAGCCGTTGTTGCGCCACTTTGGTGGCCGACGGGTTTTTGGTGGCCCGATTGCGACCCTACAGGTCTTTGAGGATAATGCGCTGGTGCGCACCGCTCTGGAAGAGCAAGGCGAAGGGCGTGTACTCGTGGTGGATGGCGCTGGTTCGCTACGTTGTGCGTTGCTCGGCGATCAACTGGCGGCACTGGCCGTGGCCAATGGTTGGGTGGGCGTGGTGGTGCATGGCTGTGTGCGCGATAGCGCCGACCTTACGCAGTTGCCGTTGGGCGTCTTGGCGCTCGCGGCCCATCCACGCCGCAGCATCAAACGTGGCGAAGGGGTACACGGGGGGACACTGCATATCGCTGGGCTAACGCTTACTCCTGGACTCTTCTTGTACGCCGACGATGATGGTATCGTGGTGGCTGAACATGCTTTGCTGTGAATTGTTTGAACTCACGGCCCCGCCGGAAATTGCCCCTGTCCGGCGGTTTCGCGGTTTACACTGAGTGGGATGCCGTGATCAACCACTACGTTGCCGTAACGGTCGGTGACGCGTAGCGTGTAGGGGCCTGGCCCCATGCGCTCGGCAATAAAATAGTTGTAGTCTTGGCGCACCATGGCCCGCCATTGGCCCGCTTGGTCGCGGTACTCTAGGCTGACAATGGGGTTGCGGTGGTGACGCACCTGGATCGCAGTCCACCACTGGCTGCTGCCCGACTTGAAGTGGTACGCGACGGGTCGCGCCACGTCGGGGCTGACAATGCGCCAGGTGATCGGTACGATCCCCTTCTCGATGGGCGCAATGCGCGCAAAGGCTTCCCGGCTCAGATCGAGATGGCCGCTGGTGCAGATCGCGTCCGGGCATTTGTCTACAATACGCACCACTACGCTGCCTAGTTCGCCAAAAACCTCCGCATAGGCACCACAGTAGACCGCCGCTGGTCCGTCGTTGGGGTTGGAACGGCCATAGTCCTCATGACTGATCGCAGCGACCATGAGATCGTGAGGGCTAGGGCCAAACATGCAGTTGCCGTCGCCCGTCGCCGCGTAGTAGGTCGCTTGCCCCGTGCGGAGCTCGTTCTGCTGCGCCGCTGAGCCAATCACGAGCGGGAGAAAGACGCGGTGGCGGGTCTGAGCTTGGGCGTAGCCGGTCACCAAAAAGACGCCGAGGATGCCGAGGATGCCGAGGATGCCGAGCAGCATGACCGTAGTGCGCATAAACGTTCTTCCTTATAATGTCGTACAATAGAGGTTCCCCCCTCAAAGTCGAACACTATCCAGCGCCCCCCTATGTCAGATTCTACCATACCCCAAACGGTCGAAGTGGCTCTTGCCCAGCAGTTGCGCTATGCCGAAGCACTAGCGCAATTTTCGCATAGCCTGCTGACCGAAGGCGCGAACGCCCCCGCGTGGGAGCCGGTGGTCGAACGAGCGCTCGTTACGCTACGTGAGGCGGTGGATGCTTCACGTATCGCCATGCGCCTCTATCGCGCGCTGGAGGAGTTGGTAGAATTTCCACCGGCACTGATCCGTGTACATAAACCAGGGATCGACCCGTCGCCGGAATCGCATTTCACATATGAAGATGTTCCCCAAGCGATCGTTGCCAAGGTACTAGCAGGTGAGAGCGTCTACGGGCCGCTAGAGCAACTCTTTCCGACAGAGAGTAACGTCTTTGCCGCGTTGTCGCCCCGCATCAAGACGATGCTGATCACCGGTTTTTTCGTCAATGGGGTTTGGCGTGGTCATATCGCCGTTTCCCACGCTGACCTCTTCCTGTGGGACGAACCAAGTCTGCGTTTCATGCGCACCGGCATTGAAATGATGGGGGCGTTTCTCCACCAGTGGGAGACCTCGAGCGCCCTGCGCTCCCGCGAGATTCAGTTGCGGGCGTTGAGCGACAATCTGCCCAATGGCTTTATCTACCAGTATCGCTTTGATCTTGAGGGCCGCCCCAAATTTGTCTTTGTCAGCAGTGGCATCGAGCGGCTGTTGGGCCTGACGCCCGAAGCGGTGCTGACCGACGCTGCGGTGATCCATAGCCTCATCGCGCCCGATGATCGGCCCCGTTTTGAACGTGCCGAGCAGCAGGCGCTGCGCGAGATGCGGCTCTTCAAGGAGGTGTTGTGCCACATCCTGCCCGATGGTCGCGAACGCTGGCTCTATATCAGTTCGTGCCCGCGCTATATGAGCGATGGCTCGATCATCTGCGATGGCATTGCTTTTGATGTGACCGAACAGCACCGCGCCAACCAAGAATTGGCGCATGCCCGTGATACGGCTGAGACGGCCACCCGGGCCAAATCGGCCTTTTTGGCCACCATGAGCCACGAGTTGCGCACGCCGCTTAATGCGATCATCGGTATGGCCGACCTGCTCCACGAGACTGACCTCGATGCGGAGCAAGCGATCTTTACCAATACGATCCGCACGGCAGGCCAAGCGCTCTTGACGATTATCAATGATATTCTTGATGCGTCGCGCATTGAGGCGGGTCGCCTCGAACTGGAACTGGCACCCTTCGATCTGCACCACTTCCTCGCCTCAGCCGTCGATCTGGTGGCCTACAATGCCCACCAGAAGGGCCTGAGCCTCACATGGACGTGTGAGTCCGATTTGCCACGTAATGTCTTGGGCGATGAGGCGCGCCTGCGCCAGATTCTGCTCAACTTGCTCAGCAATGCGGTAAAATTTACCAGTAATGGCGGTGTTATGCTCCATGCCGCGCTGGCGCAAGCAGAAGCGCAGCAATGCTGGGTTCAAATCAGCGTTGAAGACACAGGTATCGGCATTGCGCCCGAACAGCAGCAGCGCATCTTTGAACCCTTTGTCCAAGCCGATAGCAGCACCTCGCGCCGCTATGGCGGCACGGGGCTCGGTTTGACTATTTGCTCCCAACTGGTCACCCGCATGGGCGGGCAGATTGCGGTGCGCAGTCGCCCCGATGAGGGCTCGACCTTCACGCTCACCCTGCCATTCACTCGCGATCCCGCCACCAGTAAGGCCCCCGCGCCCCCTGTTTTGGCCGCTAATGCGTTGCTGCCGCTGAATATTTTGATCGCCGAAGATAATTTGGTCAACCAAGAATTGATCCGGCGCATGCTCGCGAGCCAGGGCCATCGCGCTACTGTGGTGAGCAATGGCCTCGCTGCGGTCAGCGCTGTGCGCCATGCGACCTACGATGTGGTTTTTATGGATCTGCAGATGCCTGAATTGGATGGCATCGCGGCGACCTACCAGATTCGTGCGTTTGGTAATGCCATTCATCAGCCCAAAATCGTCGCCCTCACCGCCAATTTCTTGGATAACGAGCATGAACGCTCGCTTCAGGCGGGCATGAATGCCTTCCTCACCAAGCCGGTGAAGCCGCAGGACATCCAGCAGACGCTGGCGAGTGTTTTGTCGCCACCGTCGCGTGAGCAGGTGCAACGCACCGCCAGCAAACCGCTGATCGCTTGGAATGTCTTTGAAGCGCTGCTTACCGGCATTGGGCAGCAAGAGTCACTGTTGATTACGACGATTATTAATCTTTTTGTGCAGGATGTCCCGCCGCAGATCACTAACATCGAGGCGTTCGCTGCGCAGCGCGATTGCACTAACATCCGCCGCGAGACCCATCGCCTGCGCGGGGGCTGCCTGCAGATCGGGGCACAAGCCCTGGCGCTCCTCTGCCACCAGATCGAGCAGTGTACTACCCAAGATGATCTGATGGCGCATGTGGCCCAATTGCGCCCCTGCTACGAAGAGACGCTGGCGCTGCTCCGCGAGCGCCAAGCTACCAACCATTGTGGGCATTAGGCGCCAACCTAAATTATTCGCATGCGTATTCTAGTTGTCGAAGATGATCAGCGCCTCGCTCGCCTCATTGCGCGCGTGTTGGATGAGGAACACTATCAGGTTGATGTGGCCCACGATGGTGCAACCGGCCTGGAGTTGGCGCTACGCGGCATCTATGAGGTGGCGATTATTGACTGGATGCTGCCCGAACGCGATGGGCCAAGCATCTGTCGGGCGGTGCGCACGGCGCGTCTACCGACGGCGCTGCTGCTGCTGACGGCGCGGGGCCAGATTGAAGATAAGGTAGCAGGTTTTGCCAGTGGTGCCGATGACTACCTGGTGAAGCCCTTTGCCTTTGAGGAGTTGTTGGCGCGGGTGCGGGCGCTGAGTCGCCGCTTTTTGCCCCTGGCTGGCGATGCGCAAGAGTTGTGCTTGGGCGATCTTGTCCTCGATCTGCGCGCCCACACCGCCCGCCGTGGGCTGCGGGCGCTTGATCTCACGCCGACGGAGTGGAATCTGCTGGAATACCTGTTGCGCCACGCCGGGCAGACGCTCACGCGGCAACAAATCCTTGATTATGTTTGGTCGTACGAAAACGACGTGCAACCGCAAATGGTGGATGTCTATGTCTCGTACCTGCGGCGTAAACTGAACGAACCGGGCGAGCGCGACCCAATTACGACCGTGCGCGGGGTGGGCTATCGGCTGGAGGCGGCCCATGTTTAACGGCTTGCGCTGGCAGTTCACCCTGCTCTACACGCTTGCAGCCCTAGCCGTTGTCGTCCTCGTCGGCGGGGGGGCCTATCTGATTGTGGCGCGCTATTTCGCTGGCGTCACCGACTTGGCCCTGCAACACAAGATGGCCCACGAGTTTCACGCTCTTGCCGCGCCCCTGCCCGCTGCGCTGCTCCCCGCCGACCGCGATTGGTCGCTGGTGCGCCAAGATGCCGGCCTGCTGCCGCCCACCCGCCCCGAACGCTCCCCCGCCGACCGCCGCGACGAGCGCCCGCCCGCTGCCACTTTCAATCCCACCGACATCGCCGAGTTGGCGGCGATCATTGTGCTGCCGCTAGATGGCAATGGCCGCATTCTTTTTCACCCCAACAGCGTCGCTCCGCTGCTCAACCCAGATCGCGAAGCCTTGGCCGTCGCGTTGCAGCAGGGGAGCGACCTGCGCACGGTTACCAGCGCCAACGGCCAGCGCGTGCGTCTGCTCACCTACCGCCTCACGCGGAGCGACGGCCCGGCGGCGTTGCAACTCGCCCGTGAATTGGGCGACCAAGAGCGCATCCTTAACCAATTGACGGGCGGCCTGCTTGCGTTGGCGCTGCTGAGTATGGCGCTGGTTGGCACGACGAGTTGGTGGCTGGCCGGGCGCGCTTTGCGTCCCGCCGAAGAGGCGTGGGAGCGCCAGCAGCGGTTTATCGCCAGCGCCAGCCACGAACTGCGTACCCCCCTGACGCTCATTCGCGCCAGCAGCGAAGTGGCGCTGCGTAGCCTCGATCCGCAGCAACTGGATCAGCGCGAGCTGCTGGGCGATGTCTTGGCCGAAAGTGATCACATGCGCCGCCTCGTAGACGACCTCTTGATCCTCTCGCGGCTCGACAGCGGCCAACTTACCCTCGCACGGGATGCGGTCGAACTCACTACGCTTCTGCATGATCTGCAACGCCAGACGGCGCGTTTGGGCGCAACGCGGGATGTTCAGGTGTGCCTTGACCCGGTTACGGGCCACGTCTACGCGGACGCAGCAAGGCTACGCCAAATTCTCCTTATTCTGCTCGACAACGCCCTGCGCCACACGCCGCCGCACGGCGCCATTCGGCTGGGGGCGAGCATAGCCGGGCGCAACATGCGCATCAGCGTGAGCGACACGGGCACTGGGATTGCAGCGGAACACCTGCCCCACCTCTTCGAGCGTTTCTACCGCGTTGATCCGGCGCGGGGCCGCGAAAGCGGCAATGCCGGCTTGGGCCTCGCCATCGCCAAGAGCCTCGTGAGCGCCATGGGTGGGCAGATCGGCATCACCAGCACCCCGCAGACGGGCACGACCGTGTGGGTGCTGCTGCCATGCGCATAGTAACAGGGTGAACGTCAGCGTACCCCCAGGATGGCGAGAGGGCTTCGCGGAGGGCGCAGCCCTCCCCTTCAAGATTCTTTATCTGAAGAACTACCGTACTCTACAATTCCCCAATCTGCTGGGCAATGCGCCGCAACAGGTTGCCATCGTTTTCGCTTAGCCCCAATTCGTGCAATGCCTGGGCCGTCGCCTGCACGAGCGGGCTGGCGGGGGGCAGGGGGCTGGCGGGGGGCGGCGCGGCGCGGCTTGGGTTGGCGCCGGGTTCCGCTACGGACGCGAGTTGCCAGAGCGGCTGCGCCCGGTGGCGCACAACGGCGGGCCAGCCGTAGAGCAGGGCGAGGAAGCGGGCGTAGCCTTGGGCCGCTTTGTCCAAGGTGTGTTCCTCGGCGACAAAAGTGCGCGCCCGCCGTCCTAGCTCCTGCGCCACCTCAGGCTGATCCAATAGCAAACGACAGTAGGCCAAAAGCTGATCTCCCTCGGCGGGGCCATGGTCTACTTGGGCCGCCACGCCCGCCGGTAGCTCGGCGAACGAACCCACGGCGCTGACCAGCGTGGGCCGTGCCGCTCCCAGCAGGCGCAGAAGGCTCGCGCTCGTCTCGCCCCCCGTGGGGTAGCGCAGGTTCACGCAGATGTCGGCAGCGGCGACATAGTCCTCGAACTGCTGGCGCGGCGCGTAGCCGGTAATGCGCACCGCTTCGCTGAGACCACTGCGCTCGATCATGCCTTTCAGGTCGTAGTTGGGCGAGACGCTGCCCACAAGCATGTAGTGCGCATCGCGCCCTTCGGCGCGCAAAGCCGCGAGGGCGCGTAGCGTCGGCTCGATGCGCTTCCAGGCGTTGATGTGGCCAAAACTGGCCAGGATGGGCGCAGTGGCGGGCAGGCCCAAACGCGCACGAGCGGCGGCGCGCTCGGCCAGCGGCGGCAGGGGCACACCCATCGGCACAACAGCGCAGGGCAGCGTGGGGGCCAACGCGGCGACGCGCTCGCGCACGTAGCGGCTATGGCCGATGATGCCGCGTGCCTTGGCCAAGACCGGCTCGCAGCAGGGGAAAGCAAAAGCGGCATCGCTAAAACGCGAACGAATCATGAGTTGGGCGATATGGCTACCCGCTTCGCCGTACCGCTCGCCCATCGCCCGCACATAGAGCTGAATGTCGCGCTGCACATTCGCCGCATACCAGAGCATAAAATGATGTAACACGACATCGTGTAAAACAACCACCCCGGGCAAACGTTGCGCCTGCTGCCAGATGCCGGCGTGGGCGGGGCTGTTGCCCATATGATAGACCAGCGCGTCGTAGGGGCGACGGCGCAACTCGCGGGCGAGGCGGCGCAGCGGCAGCACCTCCAGATGCTGCGCCAAGAGCGGATTGCTGGGACGCAACCCATCCTCAACAAAGAGCGTCACGTCGGCATACTGCGCCAAGTAGGGCAAGAGTTCTTCGCTATAATCCGCGATACCCGACGGGGCGGGGTTGACGGGTGAGCAATAGGCGATGCGGGGGATTTTCATAGCGTTTCTATTTTACCATTGGTGGGGGGGGGATTTGCGGGGGCGTGGCCCCCGCGCCCCCACGCACGGGGCGGATTCTGCGGGGGCGTGGCCCCCGCGCTCCCACCGCACGGGGTGGATTCTGCGGGGGCCACGCCCCCGCGCCCCCGCGTTTAAGGGCGGACAGAACATTCGCTCGGCAAGTCACGGATAGGTGATTGGGA